>JAGOCY010000353.1 GCA_017998495.1 Corallincola sp. | reverse complement strand
CACCGCTTTGCTGCTGATGGAGCATGGCGCTGCTCAGGCTGGCGGTCTGCATCAGTTCGATAAAGCGCAGCTCCAGTGGCCGGTCACGCACCAGCGCCAGAAATGCCTGCCAGTCATGATCGGTGTAATCGCGCAGGATCACGGCGTTGACCTTGACCGCCTTGAAGCCGAGGGTCAGCGCCAGTTCCAGCCCGTCGAGGATCTGCAGCAGGCTGTCGCTGCCGGTGATGGCGGCAAAACTGCGGGGATCGAGGCTGTCGATGCTGACATTGAGCTGATTGATGCCGGCGGTCCGCCAGCGGGCCACGTCACGCTTGAGGCGATAGCCATTGGTGGTCATGGCCAGGGTGCGGATGCCGGGCACCGCAGCCACCGCCGCCGCGATCTCGGTGAAATCGCGGCGCAGGGTCGGTTCGCCGCCGGTCAGGCGAATTTTGCTTGCCCCGGCAGCGGCAAAGGCTGAGGCCACCCGCTGACACTCATCGACGGTGAGAAAGTACTGCGAGCCCGACGGCTGATAGCCATCAGGCAGACAATAGCTGCAACGGAAGTTACAGGCTTCCGTCAGCGACAGACGCAGATAGGGAAAGCTGCGCCCGAACGGGTCGGTTAATGGGGTCATGTCGCCTTTCCAAATAGGGGAGGCCATGCCGTTTCCCGCATGACCCGGTGGCTGCTGCCACGGCCGGGATCCCTTTTCGCGATGCACGAGGAGGGGACCAAGGCTCGGTGATTGACCAAACGCTGTCAGGTATAGCGCGATTGCGCCAACAGAGCAATACCCCCTTGTGGACATAGTTGGCGATGACCGGGACTGGCGGTTACGCAGGGGTAGTAGTCACCGTTAGCGTAGTGTTAACGTGCGTCATCCTCATCACTCTGCTGCCGTCATGACTGCAACCGTGCGCCACTCTTTGATCCGCGTGGTCAGCCTGCTGCTGGGGCTGCTGTTGTTGATCGCACTAGCGGCTATGGTCAGCGCCATCACCATTCTGCTGGCCAGCCAGAGCGATGCCCGCGCCATCAACGTCTCCGGCTCGCTGCGTATGCAAAGCTACCGGCTAGCTCATGCACTGGCGGTCGAGGCCAATGAGGGCACCATCGCCGGCTATCTGCTGCAGTTCGAGCAGTCACTGACAGACCCCTCGCTCGCCCCTTATCTGGGCACCGCCACGCGCCCGGCATCGCCGCTGGCGGCCACCATCTTTACCAATTGGGCCATCACCCGTGATCGCATTGATCACAGCTACACCCGCCACGAACTGCATGGCGCCGTGCCGATGATGGTGGCCGACATCGACCGACTGGTGGTCACCATTCAGCGCGATCTGGAAGCCAAAGTGCGTGAACTGCTAGTGGTGCAGGGGATCTGTCTGGCCCTGCTGCTGGCACTGGCGGTGGCCGCACTGCTCCACGCCCGCCGCCGCTTGGTCGCCCCGCTGGCGCAGCTAACCGCCGCCGCTCGCCAGGTCGAACAGGGGCAGTTCAACCTCAAATTGCCAGCTGCCAGCGACGACGAACTGGGTGCGCTCAGCCGCGCCTTTGGCGGTATGGCCAGTGAGCTGGCGCGTCTCTATGGCCATCTGGAGGCCGAGGTCAGCACCAAAACCGCCGCCCTGCAGCAGGCCAATGCCACCCTCGCCCTGCTCTATCGCTGTGCCGAACGCATGCATGTCAGTTATCTCGACGAGGCTCAGATCCGCCAGCTGCTGGCAGAGGTAGCAACAGCCTGCGGCCTGCAGCGGCTGAGCCTGCTGCTGGACGACGAACGCAGTGGCTTGCCACCTTACATCGAAGCGCGCGCTGAGGCTGCTGGTGAACAACCATCCAGCCCTTATCGCTGGCCACTGGGCAGCAGTGACGACAGCTTGGGCGAGTTGCGGGCCCATGGCCCACTGCAGCTGAGCACGGCCGACCAGGCGCTGCTCGCCAGCATCGCCCGGCTGCTGGAGCGGCGGCTGCAGATCGAGATCCTGCTGCGCTCGGATCAGCAGCGGCTGGTGCAGGAGGAGCGCACCATCATCGCCCGCGAACTGCATGACTCATTGGCCCAGACCCTCTCCACCATCCGCTTTCAGCTCACCGTCGCCCGCCACCAGCTCGACAGCGCACCTGAGCAGGTGGCCGCCCAGCTGGAGCAGATCCAGGCGATCACCGCCAACGCCTATCGCCACCTGCGTGAGCTGCTGGTCACCTTCCGCCTCACCGTCAGTGCCACCAGTCTGGAGAGCGCCATCCGCACCATGCTCGCCGAGCTGGGCGGCCAGATCAGCCCCAAGGTCAGCCTGAGCTTTGCCCCTGAACGGGTCAGCCTGCCGCCGGCGCGTTACATCCATCTGCTGCAGATCGTGCGCGAGGCGGTGCTCAACGCCGCCAAGCATGCTGGCGGCGATCAGATCGCGGTCAACGTCAGTGGTGGTGGCAGCGGGCCGTTGCTGGTCACCATCGATGACAACGGCGGCGGCATAGACCCGGCCATCGCCGCTGCCCGCCATGGCCATTTCGGCCTCGATATCATGCGCGAGCGGGCCCGCTCGCTGGGTGGCGACCTAAGCCTCGGCGCTCCGCCCGGCGGCGGCACCCGCGTTATCCTCACCCTGCCCCCGTCCACGGAGTCTGCTTCATGACCACAGTGCTGCTGATCGATGACCATCCCCTGCTGCGCAACGGCGTGCGCCAGTTACTGTCGCTGGAGCCCAGGTTTCGGGTGGTGGGTGAAGCGGGCACCGGTGATGAGGGGCTGGCACTGGCGCGCAGCCTGGAGCCGGATCTGATCCTGCTCGATCTCAACATGAAGGATGACGACGGCATCAGCGTGCTGCATGAGCTGCGCCGCCATGGTATTCGCGGCCGAGTGGTGATCCTGTCGGTGTCAGACGATCCGCGCGATCTGCACAGTGCCCTGCATGCCGGCGCCGACGGTTACCTGCTCAAGGATATGGCCCCCGAGCAACTGCTGGCGCTGCTGCGCGGCGCCGCCATCGGCCAGCGGGTGTTCAGCCCCAGCCTGTTGCCTCACCTTGAAC
>JAGOCY010000352.1 GCA_017998495.1 Corallincola sp. | reverse complement strand
CTGCTGGGAGGTGGGGTATGAGCCGGGTATGGGCGATTGTCGCCGGCATGCTGTTTGGTGCCGGGCTAGTGTTGTCGGGCATGAGCGATCCGGCCAAGGTGCTGGGCTTTCTCGATCTGGCCGGGGTATGGGACCCGAGCCTGATGCTGGTGATGGGCGGGGCGCTGGCGGTTTACCTGCCGCTGGCCCAGTGGCGTTTGCGCCAGAGCGGCCCGGCTTGGTGCGGTACGCCTGTGGATTGGCCCAAAGCCAAGACCATTAGCGCGCGGCTGGTGGTGGGGGCGGGCCTGTTTGGCATCGGCTGGGGGCTGGCCGGCATCTGCCCGGGGCCGGCACTGGCCAACCTAGCGGCGCCGCCGCTGGCGCTGCTATGGTTCATCGGTCCCATGCTCGTGGGGTTGTGGCTGGGCCCCAAACTGTGGCAGCCGGGCCACTAGGCGCCGGCCACTACTGCCCCTATAGTGGCGACACGCCAACCGTGGAAGGCTGTCGCCATGACCCTGCCCCCCTCGACCTCGACTGAACGCATTGTTCTGCTGATCTTTCTGGCGCTGGCCGCATGGGCCAGCTTCAATGTGTTTCGCCCCTATATCGAGCCGATCCTGCTGGCGCTGATTGTCGGCATGCTGGCCGGGCCGTTGCATCACCGCCTGCATCTATTGTTGCCGCGCTGGCCCAACCTGACGGCGCTGATCAGCTGTCTGGCGATTTCGCTGCTGATCATTCTGCCGGCGCTGGCGATGATCGCGGCAGTGGTCCACCAAGGGGTGGTCTATGCCGGTGAAGTGAAAAGTTGGGTGAGCAGTGGCGGGCTGGAGCAGCTGCTGGCCCATGACCACGTGACCCGCGGCCGGGCCCTGCTGGAAGAGTTGTTACCAGCCTCAGCACTGGACCCGGATGCGCTGCGTGAGCGGATCATGGCGGCGGCCTCGGGCCTTGGCAGCAACTTCCTGGCCATTGGTGGCAAGGTGGCCAGTGGCCTCACCGGCCTGCTGGTCGAGTTCATGCTGATGTTGTTTGTGCTGTTTTTTGTGCTGCGTGACCATGAATCGCTGATCAGTGCGGTGCGCCATGCGGTGCCGCTGTCACGCAGCCAGGAAGACAGCCTGCTGACTGAAGCCGAGAGCGTGGCCCGCTCGGCGCTGTTGGGCACCCTGCTCACGGCGCTGACCCAAGGGATCGTCGGCGGTATCGCCATGTCCATCTGTGGCTTCCCCGGGTTGTTTTGGGGAGCGGTAATCGCCTTTGCCTCGCTCATCCCGGTGGTGGGCACAGCGCTGGTGTGGGCCCCTGCCGCTGCTTTTCTGGCGATCAGCGGTGAGGGTGGCTACGCCCTGTTTCTGGTGATTTGGGGGGTGGTGGTGATCGGCGGCATCGACAATATTGTCAGGCCGCTGTTTATGCAGGGCGCCTCATCGCTCAACACCTTGCTGCTGTTCTTTGCCCTGCTCGGTGGCCTCAACAGCTTCGGCTTGATGGGGCTGCTCTATGGCCCGTTGATCATCGCCCTGACGCTGGTGCTGTTTCGCCTGTATGAGCATGAGTTCCGCGACTTTCTCCACCGCCAGGACAACAGCTAGGCCAATCCAGCTATAGAAAAGGCCCGCAGTTTGCGGGCCTTTGCTTGCTGCACTGAGTTGCCGGGTTTAGCGGCGGCGGACCAGCGATAGCGCCAGCAGTGACAGGCCAAGCAGGCCGACGGACAGTGGTGCTGGCACTTCGTGCTCCTTGTAGGAGACCAGAATGCCATGGGACAGCCCACCGCAGCCTTCGCAGCGCGGGGTATCCGGTTTGTTGTCCCACTGCATGCCACTGGTTGACCAGGTACCGTTCCACAGCCCGTCAAGGCCGATGGTGCGGCTGGTCAGGTCAACCATAAACACCGCCCAGTGGGTGTTCTGCTTAAGGGCGATGGCCACGGTATCACCGAACCAGTCTTCAAAGGTCAAGGTGCCATCGGCGTTAAAGGTCACCCCGCCAACAGTAACTCCGAGAGTTTCAGCGTTGATGAACTCATCAAAGCTGGTACCCAGCGCGGCGTTGACATCGGCAAGTGAGTTGACATTACCAT
The DNA here is from genome assembly GCA_017998495.1 of Corallincola sp. Taxonomy (GTDB): domain Bacteria; phylum Pseudomonadota; class Gammaproteobacteria; order Enterobacterales; family Neiellaceae; genus RGIG665. The sequence goes on along the minus strand of JAGOCY010000352.1, from coordinate 965 downwards.
CGAACATGCCGGCACAGGCGTTGGCTGCGCTGCCTTCCACGGTCACATCGCTGACCACGCATGGGGTGGCTTGGGCGAGCGGTGCCACGATCAGGGCTGCAGCCAATAGCACGCCTGACATCAATGTCTTCATGCTGCTTCTCCTTACCTCTTTGGGGCCCTGCATCATCAGCTTGGGGCTGGGCGGGCGCATTGTTTCCATCATTGATTTGCAACTCTCACGCCATTTGGCAACCTGTTGTTTGCGATGGGACTGAATGGTGCCCCCGGGCACAGGCTTCACCAAAGTGTAAAAAATACAGACGGGGGTGCTGCCGGGGTGCGGCCACCGTGGTCAGCTGCGCCGCTTTGGTCGATAATGGCCGGCCTTCAGGTTTGTCGCCGTGGTGATCGTGAAACGCCCTAACGCTGTTCCCCGCCCTGCTGATACTGCCCTTGACCAGCTCAAGGTGCCGCCCCATTCGGTGGAGGCGGAGCAGTCGGTGCTGGGCGGGTTGATGCTTGATAACGACGCCTGGGACCGGGTGGCCGAGAAGGTGGTCGCCAACGATTTCTACCTGCGCAGCCACCGTCTGGTGTTTGAGGTAATGTCCAACCTGGTGGCCCTCAACCAGCCGATCGATCTGCTGACCGTGGCCTCAGAGTTGGAACGGCGCAACCAGCTGGACGATGTGGGTGGCTTTGCCGCTCTCGGCCAGATGGCCAAAGACACCCCGAGTGCCGCCAACATCACCGCCTACGCCGAGATCGTGCGTGAGCGGGCCATTACCCGCGAGATGATCGCCGCCGCCAACGAGATCGCCGAGGCCGGCTTCGATCCTCAGGGGCGGGCCAGCCACGAGCTGCTCAACCTCGCCGAAAGCAAGGTGTTCGCCATCGCCGAGCGGCGGGCGAGCAAAGGCGAGGAGGGGCCGAAGAGCATCGACACCATCCTGCGCAAGACCATCGAGCGCATCGAGAAGCTC
>JAGOCY010000351.1 GCA_017998495.1 Corallincola sp. | reverse complement strand
CACCCGCTTCGCTCTTCTCTCATGCTGCTGCGGCAGCACAGGGCTGCTATCCTGCGGCGGCCACCACTACCCCGGACCAGCCATGCTGATCTGCCCGCTCTGTCACCACCCGCTCATTGCCCGCGCAGGCAGCCTGGGCTGTAGCAACAGCCACCACTTTGACCGCGCCCGCCAGGGTTACTACAACCTGCTGCCAGTCCAGTTCAAGCGCAGCATGGACCCGGGTGATAACGCCGCCATGGTCGAGGCCCGCCGGCGCTTTCTCGCTCACGGCTACTATCAGCCGCTGGCGGAACGGCTGGTACAGTTAATCGAGCGAGGTACGCCAACACCCGACAGCTGGCTGGAGATCGGCTGTGGCGAGGGTTACTACAGTGCAGCGGTCGCTGCGGCAGCGCCTGACGCCAAAGGTTTTGCCCTGGATATCTCACGCGAGGCGATCAAGCGGGCCGCCAAACGCGCCCCAAACCTGACCTGGCTGGTCGCCTCCATGACCCGCTTGCCACTGGCAGATGCCAGCCTGGATCTGATCATTAGCGTTTTCAGTCCGATCGACTGGCATGAGGCAGCGCGAGTCCTCAAACCCGGCGGCCGGCTGCTGCGTCTGGGGCCCGGGCGTGACCATCTGCTCGAACTCCGCCAGCAACTCTACGCCGAAGTCCGTGATTACCAGGATGACAAACATCTGCAGCAGTTACCCGCCACCCTGGCCGTTGCCCACAGCGAGCGGCTGAATTTCCAGCTGACACTGGATACAGCGGACAGCCGCGCCGATCTGCTGGCCATGACCCCTCACGGCTGGCGGGCTTCAGCCGCCAACCGCGAGCAGATCGTCAACAAGACGCTAACCGTCACCATCGACGGCCGCTTTGACTGGCTGATGCGACGGCCGGATTAGCGCCGCCGCTGCAGCCCAAACCAGGCCAGTAGCAGCGCAAACAGCGAAGCCGTGGCAGGCACGGGAACCACGCTATTTTCCAGGGTAAAGGTCAAACGATCGATGGTGGTGGGCTCACTCTCGCCCCCGACCACGACCCGGCCGATATTACTGCCGCTGTAGGTGAACTGATACCAAGGCCAGGCATCGTACTCACTGCCATCCCAGTCATCGATGTAAGTGCCGAGATAACCACCGAGGTGTTCACCATTCACTGCTGCCTGCAAGGCACCGTCGGTACCGTAGATATACACATAAATGGGATCGCTGACGCAACAGCCGCCGTCACCAAAGAGCTCGGCAAACAGCAGGGAGAAAGAGCTGACCGCCTGATTGAACACGATGTTCAGACCATCCTGCTGATCTTCTGGCACATAGTCATGCCAGTAGTACCATTCACTGTTTTCGTCACGATCACGCGAGAACACCTGATTCCCCAAAGGACCTGTTCCCTGCCCCTGTGCCGCGCGTTCCCAGCGGCTGTCGACCGAGCTGCTATAAACCGCATCGCCACGGGTGGTGGTCAGCGTCACCCAGGGTGAGATGGTGGATAGGTTGGTGCCTGCGTCGTAATCGTCAGGCTCGATGGTGATGGGAGTGGCAAGTACCGGTACAGCGCTGATCAGCAGCGCGGCCGTCAACCATGACAGACGGTTCATTTTTGGCAGTCCTTTCTTGCGGGAAATCACAAAACGGTTAGGTCTGGATAAACTGAGTATTTACCCAGTCACCAAATTGCAAAGAGCGTTCCCTCCAAAAAAATCAGGAGATTAAGCTCAGGCCAGGGTGTTCCGACGGCCTGAGCGTAAAAGCGACTGACAGTTGCAACACCTTGTTTTTGCTGCTACTCGCTCACCATTCAAAGGTGGGCATGCTGGCAAACAGCACCCGGATGCCCTCGCCCCAGGCCTGGCGCAGGCGCCGCCCATAGTCTTCATCAGCCACCACCCGGCGCTGGCGGACACTGAAAGCGTCGCGCTCCAGCATCAGCACATCCAGCGGCATACCCACCGACAGATTGGAGTTGATGGTGGAATCGAAGGAGATCAGGGCACAGGTCAGCGCCTGATCGAGCGGCGTGTCATAGCGCAGGATGCGGTCGATGATCGGCTTGCCATATTTGCTCTCGCCGATCTGAAAATAGGGGGTCTCCACCGACGACTCAATGAAATTGCCCTCTGGATAGATATCAAACAGCCGTGGCGGTTCACCCTTGATCTGGCCGCTGAGCAGAAAGGAGCAGCCGAGATTGACCCCTTTGGTCAGCTCCGAGCTGTCACGCGCCACCACCTCGCGCAATTGCTCACCAATCAGCTCGGCGGCGCTAAACAGCGATGACACATTCAGCAGGTGGCGGCCGGCATCGGCCTTGATCTGCTGGCGCAGCAGCGTCACCACGCTCTGGGTGGTGGCCAGATTGCCGGCACTCTGCAGCAGGATCTCGCGCTCACCGGCGACGCTGAACCGGTGCAGCTTGGGAAAGGTGGCAATGTGATCAACCCCGGCATTGGTGCGGGTGTCAGAGACGCAGATGAGGCCATCGGCCAGGGCCATGGCAACGCAATAGGTCATGGTGGGGTCCTGATCAGGATAACGGGCACCGCAGCGATGCCCTCACTGTGGGTTAGTCTAGCCTGGTTTGTTCAGCGGCGGCTCTGTTGCTGACTGATGCAGGCAAAGGCCTGCAGCATCTCACTGCCGCCACCACGGCGGGCGCCGCGCACCGGGCAGGCGTCGAGATAATCCAGCCCCACCGCCAGCTTGAGGTGGTGGCTAGGGGCTGTCAGGCCGTTGCTGACATCAAAGGTGCGCCAGCCGCCATCGATCCAGGCTTCGGCCCAGGCATGGCTGGCCACCTGCACATGGCTATCAGTGTGTAGGTAACCGCTGACATAGCGGGCCGGCACCCCAAGGGCACGGCAGCAAGCGACAAAGATATGGCTGTGATCCTGACAGACGCCGCCGCCAGCATTGAACGCTTCTTCGGCCGTGGTGGCCACACTGGTCACCGCGGCGCCATACGGAACCAGTTCGAGGATGGCCAGCATCAGCCGCTTCAGGGTGGCGTGGCTTACCGGCTGATCACGTTCAAACACCTGAAC
>JAGOCY010000350.1 GCA_017998495.1 Corallincola sp. | reverse complement strand
GTATTGGCGAGGGGCCAGCGAGTACCGTGGCGGGCCTGATTGGGCGGGAGTATATCGCGATATGTTCGGTGGAAGCATCGTTGCCCTGGTCACCCCCATGGACGAGCGGGGAGAGGTCGATTACGCCACTCTCAAGGCGTTGGTTGACTGGCATGTGGCCGAAGGCACCGATGGCATTGTCGCCGTGGGCACCACCGGTGAGAGCGCGACCCTCGATTTTGACGAGCATGAAAGCGTGCTCAGACATACTGTCGACTATGCCGCTGGCCGCGTGCCAGTGATCGCCGGTACCGGTGCCAACGCCACCCGCGAAGCCATTGAGTTGACCGAGCGTGCCGAGCGCGCCGGCGTTGCCGGTTGCCTGACCGTTACCCCTTATTACAACAAGCCAACCCAGGAAGGGTTGTTTCAGCATTTCAAGGCGATTGCCGAGTCGAGCAAGTTGCCGCAGCTGCTTTACAACGTGCCGGGGCGCACGGGCGTCGACCTGCTGCCGGAGACCGTAGCCCGGCTGGCTGCGGTCAGCAATATCGTTGGCATCAAGGAAGCGACCGGCAAGCTGGAGCGGCTGGCGCAGATCCAGGCGCTGTGTGGCTCCGAATTCCTGACCTTCAGCGGCGATGATGCCACGGCGCTGCCGTTTCTGGCGGTGGGCGGTCATGGCGTGATCTCGGTGACCGCTAACGTGGCGCCGCGGGCGATGGCGGATCTCTGCCGCCTGGCCCGTAGCGGTGCCATTGCCGAGGCGCGGGCTGTTGATCAGAAGCTGCGCCTGCTGCACGAGCGGCTGTTTGTCGAAGCCAACCCGATTCCGGTGAAGTGGGCGCTGCATCGTCAGCGGCGTCTGCCTCAGCCAACCTTGCGCCTGCCGTTGACGGTGCTTAGCAACCGTCACCATGGTGCCCTTGATGAAGCGCTGATTGCTGCCGGAGTAGCCTGATTGATGAATCTTTTGCAACGCCTGCCGTTAACCCTAGTGCTGCTCGCCGCTGTGGCTGGCTGTGCGTCCGATGAAGAGCGTCGTCAGGCGGAAGGCGGCTTTGATTATCTGGAAGCGCGGACCAGCAAGCCGCTGGTGGTGCCGGATGGCCTGGCAGCGGTTGCGCCCGGCGCGCGCTATAGCATTCCCGCAACCAATAGCCGCGGCGGCATTGGTGGTGCGGTCAGCATCCTGCCGCCACCGCAGCTGATCCCGCTGGCCGAAGGCAGCAGCGTGGTTGAGGGTCTGGATCGCTACGCGGTGCGTTTTGAGATCACTGAAGGTCAAGGCGATCTGCGCGATACCACCTGGTACACGCTGTGGGAGTTTTTTGCCGATGCCGGTCTGCAGGGGCGGTTCTGGGATCGCGAGCAGGGGGTGGTGATCACTGAGTGGCAGACAGTCGACCTGAGTGAAAACCGCAGCATCTGGCGTCGCCTCAACCCCTTTGCTGACAAGGCACGCAGCGAAGTGATCCGCCAGCGCTTCCTGTTTACCCTGGATCTGGCCAGCCATGGTCGCTCCGCCACTCTGGGCGCCAGTCTGCTGGAGTTTCAGCGCGAGCTGGATGGTCAGGCGCAGAATGCCCTGACGCCTGAACAGCGCCGAGCCTATGTGGTTGGCCTGCTCAATGAAGCTGTGGCCTGGTATGAGTACAAGCAGCGGCTGAATGCGGCGGATACCAGCAACCAGAACCAGCTGATTACCCTGGGCTTGGGCAAGGATGGCGCCGGTTTGCCGATCTTCGTTGCCGATGCCGGCTTCAACCGCACCTGGTCGTCGCTGACTGACGCCCTCGAGCGCATGGGCTTCGTCATTGAAGACCGCGACAAGACCAAAGGCACCTTCTTCGTCAAGTATGAGGGCAGTGTGTCGTTCTGGCGTTCCATGTTCGGCGCCGATGACGAGCTGCCGCTGGAGCGTGCCAAGTATCAGGTGATGGTAGGCGAGCTGACCAAAGAGCGAACCTCGATTACCATCCTCGACGTAGAGAATCGCCCGCTCAGCGACGCGGTGGCCGCCAAGGTCCACCCGGTGCTGGCGCGGGAACTGGCTACCAGTCCATAACGCGTTAAGCGAGAGCCAACATGCAAAAGCGCGAACTGCTCTATAAGGGCAAAGCGAAATCGGTTTATGCCACGGATGATGCGGATCTGTTCATTCTTCAGTTCCGCAACGACACCAGTGCCTTTGATGGTGAACGGGTGGAACAGCTTGACCGCAAAGGGATGGTGAACAACAAGTTCAACCATTTCATCATGGCCAAACTGCAGCAGGCGGGCATCCCGACCCACGTGGTCAAACTGCTCGGCGATGATGAAGCGCTGGTCAAGAAGCTGACCATGATCCCGGTGGAGTGCGTGGTACGTAATTTTGCCGCTGGCTCTATGGTGCGCCGTCTGGGGCTGACTGAAGGGCAGGAACTCAATCCGCCGACCTTTGAGTTCTTTCTCAAGAACGATGCCTTGCACGACCCCATGGTCAATGACTTCCATATCCGCACCCTCGGTTGGGCCACTGACGAGCAGGTGGCGCGGATGAAAGAGTTGACCTTCAAAGTCAATGACATCCTCAAGCAGCTGTTTGATGAGGCCGGTTTGCTGCTGGTCGATTTCAAGCTGGAGTTTGGCCTGTTCCACGGCGAAGTAACCCTGGGTGACGAGTTCAGCCCCGATGGTTGCCGGCTGTGGGATAAAGAGACCCGCAAGAAGCTGGATAAAGACCGCTTCCGTCAGGGGCTCGGCGATGTGGTTGAAGGCTACGAAGAAGTGGCCCGCCGTCTGGGCGTACCGCTGTAAATCAGCACCTCCCTGCAGACAAAAGCCGCCATCTTCTGGCGGCTTTTTTGTCGCCAGTTGCCGCTAGCCACCTATCTCTGAGGAGATAAACGCTGCCCCCCTTCCGGCTGCTTTTGACGGAGATCAAACGGCGAGAGGGCTGGTCACGCCAATGATGCCCCCCTGTTTTCGTTGCCATCGGAGTAATGCCATGGCCCACCCTCAGTTACCGCTGGTCTACGCCTGCTCTGGCTGTTCCAGCGTGGCTCAGCTGGCTAATGATCTGGCCGTA
>JAGOCY010000349.1 GCA_017998495.1 Corallincola sp. | reverse complement strand
GCCACTTCGTCGTCACTGAAGCTGAAACCGCTCTGCGACAGCAGCGGCAGGATAGTGGTGCCGCTGTGGCCACCGATAACGGTGATCGACAGCGAGCGCGGATCTGCCCCTTTGAGCTCGGCGACGAAGGTCTCGGCGCGGATCACATCGAGGGTGGTCACCCCGAACAGCCGCTTGGGATCGTAAACGCCGTGCTTCTTCAGTACCTCGGCGGCAATGGCGACAGTGGTGTTGACCGGGTTGGTGATGATCGCCAGCAGCGCCTTGGGACAATTGCGGGCCACCGCGTCGGTGAGGTTCTTGACCACGCCGGCGTTGACGTTGAACAGGTCGGAGCGGTCCATGCCCGGCTTGCGCGGCACGCCAGCGGGGATCAGCACGATGTCAGCACCTTTGAGGGCGTCATCCAGCTGTTCGGCCCCATAACCATCAACCTTGACCGGGGTCGGGATATGGCTCAAATCCTTGGCAACGCCCGGCACCACCGGGGCGATGTCAAACAGCGCCAGTTCTGCACCGGCCGGCAGTTCATTTTTAAGCAGCAACGCCAACGGCTGGCCAATGCCGCCGGCGGCACCCAGTACAACGACTTTCATGGTTGGATTCCCCTAGTGTGATTAGTTTTCTCGGGTTGGCTTCTCAATCCCCGCGCCAACATTAATCAAAGGGTCGGCAAAAAACAAAGGGCTTAGCCACAGAGCATGATGAAGCTCTGGCCGTTCACCAAAGCTTCCATGCGCCGGCTCACGCTGCGCCGGCTCTGGCCTTGATGGGGGGTGACAGTTTATGCAGAATGCGTGCATAAATTTGGGGCGGGATCGCTATGAGCTCAGGCAAACAGGAAGATCTGGTACGCGCTTTCAAGAATCTGCTCAAAGAGGAGCGGTTCGGCTCCCAGAGTGAGATTGTCAAAGCGCTGCAGGATCAGGGCTACACCAACGTCAACCAGTCGAAGGTGAGTCGCATGCTGAGCAAATTTGGCGCCGTGCGTACGCGCAACGCCAAGCAGCAGATGGTCTATTGCCTGCCGGCCGAACTGGGGGTGCCGACCACCTCTAGCCAGCTGCGCAATCTGGTGATCGACATCGACCGCAACGAAGCGATGGTGGTGATCAAAACCAGCCCAGGTGCCGCCCAGCTGATCGCCCGTCTGCTCGACTCACTGGGCAAGGCCGAGGGTATTCTCGGCACCATCGCCGGTGACGACACCATCTTTATCTGCCCGACCCAGGTCGCCCAGATCGACCGCACCCTGCGCACCCTGCGCGGACTATTCGCCGCCACCAACAGCTGAGCCGCTCAGCAGGCGCTGCCCTGCCCGCCCAGGCGCTTGAGCTGAGCCTCAATCGCCTGCGGCGCCGCCCAGCGATCGGCGCACCACTCAGGGGCCAACAGCGTTGGCGGGCGGGCACTGGCAGCAATGCGGTGATAGACCACGCTCGACGGGGTGTGGCGGATCAGCTCAGTAGCTGCTGTTACATAGCGCTCCAGCGTCCACGGCTGATAGCGCCCGGCGCGCCAGCTACGCGCCAGAATGCTCCCCTCCACTACATGCAGCGGGTGTAGCTTGAGCCCCTGCACACCAAGCGCCGCCACCCGCTGCAGGCTGGTCAGGGTCATCTCCTCATCTTCGCCGGGCAGCCCGAGGATCAGGTGGGTGCAGACCGGCACGCCATAGAGCTGGGCCCGGGCCACGGCATCCGCATAGGCGCCGAAGCCATGGCCGCGGTTGATGCGCTTGAGCGTGTCATCGTGGGCACTCTGCAGCCCCAGCTCCAGCCAGATCTCCTGGCCTTCGGCCCGCAAGCGCCCGAGCAGCGCCAGCACCGCATCGCTGACGCAATCTGGGCGGGTGCCGACACACAGACCCACCACATCGTCGCTGGCCAGCGCCTCGCGGTAGAGCCGCTCCAGCACCTCATATTCGCCATAGGTGCTGGTGTAGGCCTGGAAATAGGCCAGGTAGCGGCCGGCGGGCCGGCGCATCTCCGCTTTGCGGGCGCACAACTGGTCGGCGACGCTGTCATCGGCGGCGCCCTCATCGACAAATGAGGCGACGTTGCAGAAAGTACAACCGCCACGGCCCAGGGTGCCGTCGCGATTGGGGCAGGTAAAACGGCCATGGAGGCTGAGCTTGCGCACCTTGGTGCCAAAGCGAGCCTTGAGATGGTCGCTCAAGGTATGAATGAGGGGCGTGTTCATCGCCCGCCATGCTAGCCAGACGACCGCCGGCTTGCCTTGCGCCAGCGCAAGTCGGCAAAAAACAAAGCCCCGGCAGATGCCGGGGCCTTTCACAGCAGCGGCTGCTGTTATTTTTTGCCGGTGGCGAACTCGGGATAGGCTTCCATCCCGCACTCAACCAGGTCGACACCTTCAAACTCTTCATCTTCACTGACGCGCAGGCCGATGACCATCTTGATGATGAACCACACCACCAGGCTGGCGAGGAACACCCAGAAGAAGATGGCGGCACCGCCGGCCAGCTGGCCAAAGAAGGTAGTGCCATCTTTGGTGATAGGCACGATCAGCAGGCCGAACAGACCACAGACACCGTGAACCGAGATGGCACCAACCGGGTCATCGATCTTGATGCGGTCAAGACCAACGATGGAGAGCACAACCAACAGACCAGCGATAAAGCCGAACAGGGTGGCCAGGGCCGGGGTCGGCGAATCAGGCGATGCAGTGATGGCGACGAGGCCGGCCAGCGCACCGTTGAGGGCCATGGTCAGGTCAGCTTTCTTGAACAGGATCTTGGCCAGAATCAGGGCACCAATCACACCACCGGCAGCAGCCATGTTGGTGTTCACAAAGACCATGGCAATCGTATTGGCGTTAGAGATGTCGCCCAGCTTGAGCTGCGAGCCACCGTTGAAGCCGAACCAGCCCAGCCACAGAATCAGGGTACCCAGAGTCGCCAGCGGCAGGTTGGCGCCCGGGAAGGCGTTGATCTGACCTTTGGGACCATACTTGCCCTTACGAGCACCGAGCAGCAAGACACCAGCCAGAGCAGCGGCAGCACCAGCCAGGTGGACGATACCGGAACCGGC
>JAGOCY010000348.1 GCA_017998495.1 Corallincola sp. | reverse complement strand
CCGGCTACAAGGCGGCGGTCAACTGGTGCCGGCAGCGTGCCGAGGAGGCCGGTCAGGCGCTGGGTTTGGCGCCTGAGTTGGTGGCTTCCAAGCGCCTGATCCATGAGTTGTTTGACGATCTGGATGAACCGGCTGAGCTGTTGCCGGTGTTGCTGAGCGGCTGGCGGGCACCGTTTTTTGCACCGCGGCTGGATGAGCTACGCCGGCTGTGGCGCCACTGATGGGCGAGGTTCTTGGCTGATACAAAAACACCGCCAGCTGGCGGTGTTTTGTTATCGACATGGTCGCATTAGAGCTTTTTGTCATCCGGCAGGGTGACGTTCAGCTCCAGCACCGCCAAGTCTTCCGATCGCTGATCCAGATGAACATGGATCTGATCCGGCGAGATCTCAACATAGCGGCGGATCACCTCGAGAATGTCGCGCTCCAGCTGCTCCAGATAGGAGGGGCTGTTACGGCGGCGACGCTCGTGAGCAACGATGATCTGCAGGCGTTCCTTGGCAACGCTGGCGCTGTTCTTTTTGTTGCTGCGGAAATAATCGAGCAGTGACATCCCTTACCCTCCAAACAGGCGCTTGAGCAGCCCTTTCTTTTCGTGGGTGAGGAAGCGGTAATCAACGTTGTTACCGAGCAGACGTTCAACCGCATCCAGATAGGCCTGGCCGGCGTCGCTCTGCTGGTCGAGGATCACCGGCACCCCGGCATTAGACGATTTGAGCACCGCCTGACTTTCCGGGATCACGCCGAGCAGCGGGATGGCCAGAATATCCTGCACGTCCTCGACACTCAGCATCTCGCCCTTTTCTACCCGGGTGGGGCAGTAGCGGGTCAGCAGCAGATGCTCTTTGATCGGTTCCTGGTTCTGTTCAGCGCGCCGCGATTTACTGGCAAGAATGCCGAGAATGCGGTCGGAGTCGCGCACGGACGACACTTCCGGGTTGGTGACCACAATCGCCTCGTCGGCGAAGTAGAGGGCCATCAGGGCGCCGGTTTCGATGCCAGCCGGCGAGTCGCAGACGATGTAATCAAACATCTCTGCCAAGTCGTTGAGCACCTTCTCAACCCCTTCACGGGTCAAGGCATCCTTATCGCGGGTCTGGGACGCCGGCAGGATGTAGAGATTGTCGATACGCTTGTCCTTGATCATCGCCTGATTGAGGTTGGCCTCACCATTGATGACATTGACGAAGTCATAGACCACACGCCGTTCGCAACCCATGATCAGGTCGAGGTTGCGCAGACCGATGTCAAAATCGACAACCACGGTCTTTTTGCCTTTGGTCGCGAGGCCAGTGGCCAGCGCTGCGCTGGTGGTGGTTTTGCCAACCCCCCCTTTGCCAGATGTCACCACGATGATGCGTGCCATAGTCATTCCTTTCCAGTCGAAAACGGAACCATACCCTTTAACCCAGGGCCTTGAATGCCAGCGACTCCCCGTCCAGGCGGACCATGCCGCTCTGGTTCCAGTAGGGCTGAATGGCGCTGCTTAACCAGTAGGTGCCGCAGATGGCGATCAGCTCTGGCTGCAGGTTGTGGCAAAAAATGCGGGCCTTGGTGTCACCTTTGGCCCCGGCAATGGCGCGGCCACGCAGGGTGCCATAGATATGGACACTGCCATCCGCGATCACTTCGGCGCCGTTACTGACGGTGCCGAGGATCACCAGATCTGAGTCTTTGGCATAAATCTGTTGGCCGGAGCGCACCGGGGTATCGATGGTCATTGCCAGCCGTGGCCGATCGTTAGCGGCGGCGCCTTCATTGGTCTCAGTAGCGGCATTGGCCTCAGTCACCGGTTCGCTGCGCTTGCTGGCGCCGCCGCTGCCATTGAGATGAGGCCAGCCTGCTTCGCGCGCGGCCTCGCGCAGCGCAGGTTCAGCACCCGTCACCGCCACCGGGATCAGTTGCAGCTGCTTGAGCCGACGACTGAGCGCCGCGAAATCGAGCGGCTGGCCGCCAAGCGCAGCCACATCGACGACCAGCGGTGCGCCTTCAAAAAATTTGGGGGCCTGGGCGATCTTGGCTGCGAGCGCGTCGATGCAATGATCGAGGTCGGCGTCGAGCAGCTTGAGCACTGACAGGGTGAAAATACTACCTTTGAGGTCAATGGGTGCGGGAGAGGTCATCGCTTGAATTCTGTTGCGCCCGGAGCTGCGGTGCGGCCCCGCACCATGCGCCGCCATGTTATAGTTTGCCCCCTATGGGCGCAAGCTGACACCGGAGGATTTGTCGCCAATGTGGTGTGCCGTCTACAAAAGCCGCAAACGGGCCGAAACCTATCTGTTTGTGCCTGGCCGAGACCAGTTTGACCAAGTGCCGCCAGCGTTGTTGAGTCAGTTTGGCAGCCCTGAGTTTGTCCTTGTTTGCAACCTTGCCAAGCGCGACAAACTGGGCCAAGCCAATCTTGATGAGGTCAAACGCGGCCTGAGCGAACAGGGCTTTTATCTGCAGTTGCCGCCACCGCCGGTTAACCTGCTGGAGCAGGAAAAACGGCGACGCCAGGAGCAGGTGGCATGCGGCGACTGAGCGCCGCCTGTTTATTGCTGATGCTCGCCGGCTGTTGCGATCTGCCGCAGACGCCGCCTGGCTTTGACGCTTTTGTGCGGGAGCTGAAGCGCGAGGCACTGGCCAGCGGTATTCGCGAAGAGACGCTCGACCAGGCCTTTAACGGCGTCTATTTCATCGAGCGGGCGGTGAGCAAGGATCGCAGCCAGCCCGAGATCAAGCTGACCCTTGATACCTACCTTGAACAACGGTTGAGCTGGCTTAAAGTGCAGCGCGGGCGGGCGGTGCTGGCCGACAGCCATCAGCAGCTTGAACCGATCGCCGCCCGTTATGGCGTGCCGCCGGCGGTGGTGGTGGGGCTGTGGGGGCTGGAGTCGAGCTATGGCCGTAATGTCGGTCGTTATCCACTGATCTCGTCGCTGACCACTTTGGCTTTTGAGGGGCGGCGCGGCGATTTCTTCCGTAAGGAGCTGATGGCGGCGCTACGCATTCTTGAGCAGGGCCACATCACGCCAGAGCGTATGACTGCGTCTTGGGCGGGGGCCATGGGCCAGGC
>JAGOCY010000016.1 GCA_017998495.1 Corallincola sp. | reverse complement strand
AGATTGAGGGGGTGTGTGCGACATACGCCATGGATTTGGGCCACTGCGTGGCGGCGTCTGCTGTTCGCGACTCGTATCTCGTCACTGAGATTGCCGCTGCGCGGCGGGCGTTGAGACAAATCGCGTCGCGATTTGATAAGAGCGCCGACTGGCCGGCGCTGGCCAGGTAAGGGCCGGACCCGCCCGGCCCTTACCAATCCCGGCGGCCCCCGAGATCACCACCATCGACAATGTGCTGTGTTCTGCCGGGTTACGGGGTCGCCACAAAGTCACCTCCCTGTGCCTTAGTGGCTTTCGTCGCCGTCCAGGCGACTCAACCCCTACACCCGGCTGGCCGTGGGTTAGCTGGCGTGGGTGCGGGTGGTGATCAAGGGGTGAGGAAAAATGTGGCTACTGGAAGGTAGGAACTGCCGCAAAGTGACGGCAGTCCCGTTAGCCATGCTTGTTAGCTTTTACCGACTTTTTTGTACACTGCATCTTTCAGACAGGGCGCATCAGGATCAGATACTGCATTATTCTGAATTTCACCTTCGGTCTGTGAATAAACCCTGTCCCAATCGGTATTATCCTTTACTGCCTTGACCGTTTTCTGGTTGACTCGCTTCAAGTTTTCACTGGCCATCATTCTTAACCTTTTTAAATTTTGCCAGGTCAGCATCTGATGGTGTCAATGAATCTTCGTCAATGACCGAATTTTCCTCAACTTCGTCTTCAGTCATGTTCTCAAGACGGTCGTAATCCGTCTTGTCCTGCATGTGCTTAAGCTGCTCTTCAGTGTATTTTTTCATGCGTCAGCCCCTTACTTTCCTTTAAGTGACAGATAAATTGCGCGCTCTTTAAGGTTTGCCTTGCGCGCAGAGATCAGACGTCGCGTCGAGCCCTTGTCTCGCAACGTATAAACTACAAATAGCACTCCAGGCCGGGCCTCACCAATACTCTGCAGCCGTACCTCACCGTAGTCTTTCCGTGTATCTTCAGTCTCAATACGGTCTTTATCTTTGAACACCTCGACCGCAGCGACGAAATCTACACCATGCTTTTCGAGGTTACTAGTCCGCTTGTTTTCGTCCCATTCGTAGTCCATTTATGACCTCCCTGTTTGCTCTAAAAAACACTAACAACCTGATCAATCTACTGGCTCGTTTCCACTTAACGGAAATCGGTGGTCAGCTGAATGCGTGTGGCTGATTTCTATACCGTGTCAGCGCAGAAGTCCAGCAGGCTATGGGTGAAAAGCGAGCTGTGTCTTCTGCCCACCACCTGCGCCGCGTTTGGCCAACGCACGACCAGCCGCTCAGCGGCAGCGCCGTATTCCCCCCCCTTGCTCACCACCCGCACGGCGCTGGCTAACGCACGGCCAGCCGGGCGCAGGGGGTGAGCTGGCAAGGATGCCAGCGAAAGCAAATCTGGGCAGGACAGCCCATATTTGCGACCCCGGAGGCCGGCAGAACATCAGCCAGATATTGATGGTGGTGAGCTTGGGGGCCGGCTGGTGGTGCAGGAGGAGGGTCCGGCCACCCTCCTCCTGCTTGTCGCGCGGGGGCAACACCCCGCATCCGGGCGGCGCAGCCGCAATCCGGCGCCGCAGGCGCATCTGCCGCCACGCAGTGGCGGATCTGGCCGCGTAGCGGCAACAACCAGCCAGCGCTGCAGGCGCAACCACATCCCCACCAACGGTTGCGCAACCACCACCAGCGGACTAGCATCTGGGATATTCACTCCGCACATCCCAGATGAGGTGCCCGATGGAATCCACCGTATTTATGGCCAGCCGTACCCAGGCGGTGCGCTTGCCCAAAGCTGTGGCGCTGCCAGATGACGTTAAACGGGTGGAGGTAGTGGTCGTGGGCCGCGCCCGGCTGATCACCCCGGCAGGCGAATCCTGGGACAGCTGGTTTGATGGCCCGGCCGTCTCTGCCGATTTTGCCAGCGACCGCGACCAGCCGGCGGAGCAGCAGCGCGAGGCGCTGTGATGCTCAAGTACCTGCTCGATACCAACATCTGCATCTACACCATCAAGCACAAGCCAGAGCAGGTGCGCGCCGCCTTCAACCGTCACCACGGGCTGATGGCGATCAGCGCCATTACCCTGATGGAGCTGATCTATGGCGCCGAGAAATCTGCTGCGCCAGAGCGCAACCTCGCGGTGATCGACGGCTTCGCCGCCCGCCTTGAGGTGCTGCCCTACGACCGCCCCGCCGCCATCCACAGCGGCCAGATCCGTGCCGAACTGGCCCAGCTGGGGCAACCCATTGGCCCCTATGACCAGATGATCGCCGGCCACGCCCGCAGCCAGGGGCTGATTCTGGTTACCAACAACAGCCGCGAATTCGCCCGCGTCGCCGGCATTCGCATTGAAGACTGGACGCAAAGCTAGCGTGCGGCGTGAGCGGCCCACGCTCGCCACTGCCAGCCAGATGCAGCTGCGCCAAAGAAATTCGCGGGGTGTCTTCTCCCACCCGTTTGAGCAGATGCGTAACTAGGCTACAGCCAGCTGCTGATGCTTCGCCCTACCCCTTGCTCACTACCCGCTCGGCGCATAACTACGCACGGCTAGCCGGGCGGAGGGGTCGCAAATATGGGCTCTCCTGCCCAGATGTGCTTTCGCTGGCATCCCTGCCAGCTCACCCCCGACACCCGACTGGCCTTGGGTCGGCAGGCATGGGTGCAGGTGGTGATCCAGGGGGAAACCAAAGCTCAACCACAGCGCATCGCAACGGCGCAGTGCCTTCGTCCACCCGTTTGAGCAGCGCTGCGATCACGCAGCAGTCAAACCTAACCTTGGGGCTACTGGCAGGTCGAGGCAACAGGAGGTTGCCGAGAGCGAGCCCGGCACAAGGATGTGCCGTCGAGCGGCCGGCCAGCAGCACCGGAACAAACCACGGCCTTGATGGCGCTGCTCTATCGGGCCGGCTGGTGGTGCAGGAGGAGGGTCCGGCCACCCTCCTCCTGCCCGTCGCGCGGGCGCGGAAGCCCGCATCCGGGCGGCGTAGCCGCAATCCGCCGCCACGCAGTGGCAAATCTGCAGCGGCGCAGCCGCTCTCTGGCCACGCCGGTGGCAAACGACAACCGTCAGCGAGCCATCGCCACCAACACCTCGCTCGCCAGCAACCACTGGCGGCGATAGCCGAGTAACACACGGGTAACGGCGGGCTGCAGCGAGCGGCGCAAGCGAGTCATAACCACCTCCCAAGGTGAACAGCAGACACCGCCTGATTGTGGTGGGCGCCGCGCTGCTGGGCCAATGGGTGGTGGCTGTCGCCACCATAGCCACAGCCTGTCATTGGCGTCCCGCCACAGGCTGATGATCACGCCCCACCACCGGCGAGCCATAGCCTCACGCCGCTGGCTGGCAACGCCGGAATCTGGCAAGGTGACGGCCATTCCTGCCTTGCCATAACTTAGCCACCACTATGGGGTCATTCCGTTTCTTTCTGGCGCTCATGGTCGCCTTCAGCCATTGGCATGGCCGCTATCTGCCGGTCAATTTGGGCGACTCGGCGGTGATCGCCTTTTACTTCATCTCCGGCTATCTGATGACGCTCTCTTATCAGCGCTTTCAGCAGGATTCGTCCACGCCGTTACGGGCTTTCTACACCGACCGCTTGGTGCGCCTTTACCCGGCGTTTCTGCTGGTGTTTGCCCTCTCCTGCCTGTGGCTCGCCTTTGACCCCAACAAAGCGGGCAAGCTGGCAAACGGCACCTGGTTTTATGAACTACTGCTCATCCCCTACAACTACATCTTCGTGATGGATGGCAGCCGCAGCGATGTGATCGTGCCCGGCTGGTCGCTGGGAGCCGAAATCCAGTTCTATCTGGTGCTGCCGCTGATCATGCTGCTCTCCCTGCGCGCCAAGATCGTCGCCTTGGTGGTGCTGGTGCTGCTGCAGTGGACCATCTTCGCCATGGGCGGCACCGTGGGCGACCACCTACCCGGCTGCAGCGCCATCTCCGAATTCTGGTGTAACCAGTCTTTCCCCAACGCTCTGGGTTACACCCTTCCCCAAGTGGTGGTGCTCACCTTCCTGCTCGGCCACCTGGCTTATGTGGGTGAACAACAGCCACTGGCCCGGAGCGCCGTGCGCTGGACGGTCGCCGCCTATGCCCTGGCCTTTTTCGTAATTCTGTCGCACAACGGCATGCTCAAAACCCAGCCGGTGGATGAGGTGCTGATCGGCATGATGCTGTTTGTACCGCTGGCCCGGGAGCTGCTCAAGCGCATTAAAGGGGGCCAGGGCGACTGGCTCGACGGCTGGCTGGGCAAGCTGGCCTACCCGGTGTTTCTCACCCATATGCTGGCGCGTTGGATCGTCGAGGCGACCAACGGCACCGGTGGTGCTTATTACCTATGGTGCGCGCTGGTGACCCTGCTGCTGGCCATTGGCGTGGCTCAGTTCCAGGCCCATATCGACAGCTGGCGCTACCGCCTGCGCGGCTTCGGCAAAGTCACGGCCAAGGCCTGATCCTGACCTGCGAGGCGCCATCTGGCGCCTCTGCTTTTTTGGCCCCACCCGCACAACCGCCTTGTGGCCGGTGCGGATCGCGACTAGATTTGGACGCTCGTCCAAAATGGAACTTTGCCATGCGCTTGACCACAGGAACTGACTGTCCACCACTGGTTGGCCAGGACTATCGCGGCCAGCAGATCGATCTGACCGCCCGGCGCGGCCAACCCCTGCTGCTGTCGTTCTATCGCTATGCCGGCTGCCCCATCTGCAACCTGCGCGTTCATCAGCTGATTCAGGCTTACCCGCGCCTGCAGGCCGCCGGGCTGGCGCTGGTTGGCGTGTTTCAGTCGCCCGCAGCGGCGATGGCCCGCCATGTGGGCGAGCAGCACCCGCCCTTTGCCCTGATCGCCGATCCACAGATGACGCTTTACCGCCGCTTTGGCGTCGAACAGCGCTGGCGCGGCCTGTTCAACCCGGCGGTGATGGTGGCCGCCGTCAAAGCGATGGCCAGCGGCTTCTGGCCCGGCGCTGTTAACGGCCCGCTCAACCGGGTTCCCGCCGATCTGCTGATCGATGCCCAGGGCCGGATCGCCATCGCCCATTACGGCCAGCATCTGGACGATCATCTGCCCTTGACCACCATCGAGCGCTGGCTGGCGGAGCACCACCGCCATGAGTGATGCCGTCCGCCAGCGCATTGTTGCCAGCGCTGGCCAGCTGTTTGCCGAGCGCGGCTACAGCGACACCTCACTGGCCGAGGTCGCTGCCGCCGCCGGGGTGCTCAAGGGCAATCTGGCCTACTACTTCAAAAACAAAGCCGAACTGCTGGCGGCGGTGACGACGACTCGTCATCAGCAACTGGCAGCAACCTTGGCAACAACCAGTGGCAAGGCGCGCCTGTGCGCGTTTCTGGCGATGGTGGAAGCTGCGGCCGAGGATCTCGCCCGCTATGGCTGCCCGATTGGCAGCCTGTGCAGCGAACTGGCCAAAGATGAGCGACCGCTGCTGCCGCTGGCCGCCCACAGCCTGAGTAGGCTGCGCCAGTGGCTCAGCGAGGCGCTGGCTGAGGGCGATGACAGCGGCGAGGCTCAGGCCGAACAGTTATTAGCACGCATGCAGGGGGCGGCGCTGCTGGCCCACAGCTTCAACGAACCGCAGATCGTGATCCGCCAGGTGGCCGAGGCCCGCCGCTGGCTGGGGCTGAGCGACTAAGGATTAATCACAGGGCGCCGGCATCCAGCGCATGACTGATGTCTAGAGAGCGCCAGCGTCCAATATCCAGTCAATCGTCCGCCGCGATTTGAGGCTGTTGCAGCTGGGGCAGAAGTAGCTGACCGAACCGCAGGCGGCGACCTTGTCCAGCAACGCCTGACAGTCAGGGCAGTGGGCGTGCCAGGCGATGGCCGCACGGCAGTGGGGGCACGGATTGTCACCGCCATTGACGCTGGCGCTGCACCAGGGGCAGTGGTAAAGGCTGTCGGTCATGGGCTGCTCCCGCCTCTTGTCCATGCTGGTCAGTGTAGCCACTGACTGCTGGCTGGCCTTGATCCAACTCAGCCGCGGCGGTTCAGCTCAACCTTTGACGCTGCCGGCGCTCATGCCACGGATCAGCGCCTTCTGCGCCAGGGTAAAGAGCACCACCGCCGGCACCGCCGCCAGCAACGCCGCGGCAGCCAGGGTGCCCCACTGAACATGGTAGCCCTGACGAAAGCGCTGCAACCCCACCGCCAGCGTCTGCTGGTGGTCTTGGGCAATGAGCGCAGCAGGCATGATGAAATCGCCAAAGGTGCCGACAAAAGCCAGTACGAAGGTGATGGCCAACATCGGCAACGCCAGCGGCAGCATCACATAGCGAAAGATCTGCCAGCGGTTGGCGCCATCGATAATGGCCGCCTCCTCCAGCGCCGGGTCCAGGGTCTGAAAATAACCACGCAGCAGCCAGGTGGAGCCGAGCACACCACCGGCATAGATCAGGATCAGCGCGTACTGGCCGTTATCGGCCAGCCCCGGTGCGTATTCCTTGAGCCGCAGCCACATGGCGTAAAAGGCAAAGAGCCCGACCACCGACGGAAAACTCTGCAGGATCAGGGTCCACTCCAGCAGCTTTTGCCGGCCACGAAAGCGGATGCGGGCCAAGGCATAGGCCGGCGGGGCAGCCAGCACCACCAGCAATGCGGCGCTAATGGCCGATACCTTGACCGAGTTCCACAGCCACAGCAGCACCGGTCGCTCACCCTGCCAAGTCATGATCGCCCGCCAATGCTCAAGGCTGAACTGCTCCGGCCACAGCGAGCCTTCGATAAAGTGGCCGGGGCGCAGCGAGATCAGCACCACCAGCAGAAAAGGGGCCAAGGTTACCAGCGATCCCAGAGTCAGCAGCAGCACGCTGCCGGCGATGCGCCAGCGCACCCCACGGCCTTCCACCATCGCCATGCTAGAGCCCTCCCCGGCTACGTCTGACCCACCACAGTTGTGCTCCCACCAGCACGATCAGCAGCGGAAACAGCAACAGGCTGTAAGCGCTGGCCAGTGCGATCTCGCGGCCACCCTGAACAAACGCTAAGTCGTAGGCATAGCTGAGCAGGGTGTCGGTGTGGCCGGCCATAGCAAAGCTGTCCTCAAACATCGGACTACCGCCGGTGATCAAGATCACCAGACCAAAATTGTTGAAATGAAAAGCAAAGGAGGCCAGCAGCAGCGGGATCAGGGCCGGCCACAGCAACGGCAGGGTGACATGGATGAAGCGGCGCAGCGGGCCAGCGCCATCCAGTACCGCCGCCTCGGTCAGCTCGGGGGAGACGCTCTGGATCAGCCCCATGCCCACCATCACCGCATAGGGGGTGGCCAACCACACCGAGATAGCGATCAACATCAGCTGAGTGGCCAAGGGCGAGACAAACCACTGAGGCGGCTCGCTCATCAGCTGGCCGAGTAACTGGTTAACCACGCCGAAATTGGGGCTGAACATGCTGCCCAACACCGCAGCGGTGATAAACACGGGCACCGCCATGGGTAACAGGGCGATCGCCCGGAACAGCCGGGCAAAGGGCAGACGTGGCCACAACAGCAACGCCGCCAGCGGCAGGCCGATGCCGAAACTGAGCACCACGCTGAGCACCGCCAGCGCCAGGGTAAAGAGCCCCAGCCGGTGCAGCAGTTCGCCCGACTCCCCCTTGCTGACGATCAGGCGAAAGTTGGCCAGACCTATATTGGCGACAAAACCCGGGTTGATCTGCTGGCCGCTAAACTGGCCCTGCTCATCCAGCCGCTCAAAGAAGCCGCGCGCCAGATTGGCACCATACCAATGGCCACTGGCCTGCTCATAAACGAGCGGCGAGATGCCGGCCAGCGCTGGTGGCGCGGGCAGGTCGGCACGATAGGCGGGGATCAGCGGGGCAAACTCACGCATCCCCAGCAGCCGCAGCTCCTGGCGATCACCGCGTACCAGCACCAACGCCTTGAGCAAGGGGCGCAGTGGCGCCTGCTCGCGCAGCCCCAAGCCAACTGGCACAGGGCCCGGCTGTGGGCTGACCGCCAACCGCTGCGGGCCGATCAGGGCGCCGCTGCTGTCATACTCCAGGGCAAAGGGGGCAGTAGCCAGGGCATCATCATCGGCCTGCTGCAACCACAGCCGGTATTGCTCGCCCTCGAGTGGCTCGATGCGCAGTGCCAGCCGCTCGTTGGCGGTCAGGATGGTCTGTTCCAGCAGGTAATGGGTTGCCGCCTTGAGCGGCAGCTGGTGGTTGCTGCTGTGGTTGGTAAAGGCGTAGCTCACCGTCAGGGCGAGCGGCAGCAGCATGAAGATAAAGGTGCCAAGCAGCGCCGGATAGAGAAAGCGCCAGCCAATGTGGCCACCCCGGCTGAAGATCAAGATGGCCGACGCGGCGGCAAACAGCAGGATGGCGGCAAAACTGTAATCACCATTGGCCCAGCAGGCCAGCGCCCCCCAACAGGCGAGCAGCAATACCGGCAACCACCACCACCAATGCCACCACTGCCTGCTGCTCATCCTTGCCTGCCATCCCAAAGATCCGCTACCACAGCCCGGATTATGCCGTTTCCCATAGATAAAACAGTGTGTTGCATCAAGGTTGCGCAACCATGGCGCGGCTTAAGGCCGGGTTAAGGTGGGCGCACCATCATCGGCGCATCATGTTGTGCTGGAGTTTGCTTATGTCTCGTTTACTGATGATTGCCGGTGTTGGCGTGTGGCTGATCGCCCCCTGGTTTTTCAGCTACAACCCGGCCGAACCCACCCTGTTCCGTTATGGCCTGTGCCTCCTGCGCGATGGCGACAGCTGCCTGCGCAGCATCTGGTGGCTTGATTTTTCGCTGCTTGGCGCCGGGCTGATGGGCCTCGGCTGGTGGCTCAAACGCCGGCAGGCCAAACCCGAGGCTTGATCCCCGTTAACTTCGGTAATCGTGAGCGGCGGCCACTGTCGCAAACACGCGGCAGCTTCAACTAAGCTTCGGCCGGTGGCGGCATGCGGTCACGCCGGCCATCAGTCCTACCGATGCCGTACCAATCGGGTTTATCGGCCCTGTGGAGCGCCAGCGCGCTCCCAAGCGGGAGTTACCCCATGGCCATCACGCACCTTTGCCAACGGCCGGCAGCACTGCTGGTTTTTTTGCTGTTTACCATCCCCGGCGCCCTGGCAGGCCCGGTTACCCTGACAGGCGACCCCATCGATTACGGCTATGAGGGCGAACACGCCTGCTGTGTCGATGTGGCTGCGGTCAACCTGCTCAACTACCTCGACAACCAGCCGGGCAACGATGAACTGGTCGATGACAACAGCGCCATCGGCGACCAACAGGAGAGCTTTCACCAGAAATATGATCCGGAGTTCAAACAGACCGATGCCAGCGCCGCTGAGCTGACCAAAGGGCTCAAGGAGACCTTCAAGGAGCGCAAATTCGACGCCAAGATCAAAACCTTCTACACCCGCGATCTGAGCTACGCCGCCCTGCTCAAGGAGTGGCAGGATGGCGAACTGATCATCCTGCTTGGCTATGAAACCGAGCGGAAATGGGGCCATGCCCTGTTTCTGTGGGGGCTGGAGGATGATCCCAGCAAGCCGCGCGTAGGCGTAAATGATCCCAACATCCACGCCAACAGCGACCACAAGATCGGCGGCGCCAACACCGGTAGCAAAGGCTCGACCCAGTGGTCAGATGTAGCCATCGGCAAGGACGACAAAGGGCTGCCCGATTGGCGCATCCAGCTGGACGCTCCGGCCTATGAGTACAAATTCGGCGATCTGATTGAAACTCACGATGCCACCACCTACCACTTCCGCATCACCAGCTTTGTCAGCGTGTCGGATGTGAAGACCGAGGTGCCGGAGGGCAGCGCGCTGGCACTGCTGGGCATCAGCTTGGTGCTGCTATGGCGGCAGCGCCAGCGTCAGTAGCAGGAGTTAGGGGTGTTGTCGGGGTTGACCTCGCCGTAAACCTCTTCCGGGTCGATGCCGTGGGCCAGCAGCGCTTCGCGCACCTGCTCAATCTGCGCCAGCACGGTGTCGACCCGGTCGCCGTAGTCATAGCGGGTGACCTCGATGGCCCGTGGCATATAGGTGAAGGCCACCTTGAGGGCGGCGATCAGCTCGTCGTTGCTGCTCATCAAAGGCTCCTTCATTACCCAGGTGTTAGTCACCCTTGTTACCGAAATCGGTGCGCGGCGGCCGCCGCCACTGCGTCTTTTGGCCAGCGTTGGCCCCCGCCTCACTGCCTTTGGCCGGGCGCCGGCGCTGACTGCCGGGCTCGGCGGTTTTCACCGAATGGGCGACCTGATCATGCAGGGCGCTCAGCTCCAGTGGTGTCAGTTCGCGCCAGTGGCCCACCGGCAGGCCGTCGATGGTCAGGTGCATGATGCGCACCCGCTGCAACCGGCGAACGCGGTAATCAAAGTACTCACACATACGGCGGATCTGACGGTTCAGACCTTCATTCAAGATGATTTTGAAGCTCTGCTCGCCGATGGCAGAGACCCGGCACGGGCGGGTACGGGTGCCGAGAATGGGCACCCCACGGCGCATCCCCTCCAGAAACTCAGGGGTCACCGGCTTGTCCACCAGCACCTGATACTCCTTGTCGTGGGCGTTACCGGCCCGCAGGATCTGGTTGACGATATCGCCGTCGTTGGTCAGCAGGATCAGCCCTTCCGACATCTTGTCGAGGCGCCCAACCGGAAAGATGCGCAGCGGGTGGTCCATGTAATCGATGATGTTGTCTTCCACATCGCGCTCGGTGGTGCAGGTGATGCCTACCGGCTTGTTGAGCAGGATGTAAACCAGCGGCTCATTGGGCTGCAGCAGCTCACCATCCAGCCGCACCTCATCGCCCGGCCGCACCTTGCTGCCCAGCTCCGCCGGCTTGCCGTTGAGGGTCACCCGCCCCTCTTCGATCCAGCGGTCCGCCTCGCGCCGCGAGCACTTGCCGCTGTCGCTGACATATTTATTCAAGCGCATGCCTTCGGCGGGGATGGTGGTCATGATCGGGTCCTGCTGGGGT
>JAGOCY010000346.1 GCA_017998495.1 Corallincola sp. | reverse complement strand
CGCCAAAGGTATCACGATCAGGTTGTAAAGCATCGCCCAGCCCAAGTTTTGGTGAGCGATGCGGGTGGCGGCCTTGGCCATGCGCAATAGCAGAGGCAGGCCATCGAGACGTTCGGCCACCATCACGACATCGGCACTCTGTTTGGCCAGATCGGTACCGGCCCCCATGGCCACCGAGCAGTCTGCCTGGGCCAGGGTAGGGGCATCGTTAATGCCATCACCAACGGCCAGCACGCGTTGGCCCTGCGCCTGTAGGCTGCTGATCCGCTCCTGCTTGTGCAACGGTGACAACCCCAGACCAATACGCTCAAGGCCAAGTCCCTCGAGTAGCCGGGCGGCTCCAGCGCCGGGATCACCGCTGGCCACTTCCAGGGCCAGACCGCGTGCACTGAGCTGGCTGCAGACTGTCCTGGCGTCATCACGCAGCTGGTCGGCAAACCACAGTTGGGCCACCGCCTGCTGCTCGGCAAACAGGGTGACGGCAATACGGCTGCCTGCGCTTGCCGCGGACGGCTGCTCGTTACCAAACCAGTCGGGACGACCCAGCGCATAAGCGACCCCGTCGATGCGACCGCTAACGCCTAGACCTGGATGGTTGCTGCGTTCTGCAACCTCCGGTAGCGGGCCGCTGCCATCGCCCAACGCGCGCGCCACGGGATGCTCGGAATTTTGCTCCAGCGCCCGAGCGATACGCAGGATCTGCGCATCATCAAGCCTTGCCAGCGGCTGGATCTGATCCAGCTGCAGGCGGCCGCAGGTGAGGGTGCCGGTCTTATCAAATACCACGCGGGTAATGCTGGCCAAGGGTTCAAAGGCGCTACTGCGGCGGATCAATACGCCAAATTGGCTCAAGCGGGCAATGGCGCTGGAGAGTGCCGCCGGTGTAGCCAGCGCCAAGGCACAAGGGCAGGTGGCAACCAGCAGCGCCAGGGCAACATCAAAGGCTCGTGTTGGATCGAGCCACAGATACCAAAGCCCGTAAGCCGCAGCAGTCAGCAGCAGCTGGCCAATGATAAAGCGGCTGGCGATACGGTCGGCCAGCATTGCCCAGCGCGGCCGCTCTGCCAATGCCAGGGTTTGGTGGCGAATAATGTTGGCCAGCAGCGATTCGCTGCGCGCACAGATCACTCTGAGCTGCAGCGGTGAGCCACCGTTGATACTGCCCGCATAGACTGTAGCGCCTTCCTGTTTGGCGACCGGCAGGCTCTCGCCGGTCAGTAACGATTCGTCCACTTCGCCATTGCCTGTTTCAATCAGGGCATCGGCGGGAATGGCCTGGCCTGGGGCGACCAGTACGCGCTCGCCAGCCTTCAGGGTCGCCACCGCAACTTCAGTCAGCTGGCCGTCTTCTTCCAGGCGGCGGGCCATCAGCGGCATGGAGCGCCGCAGGTTGGCCGTATGCTCGCTGGCGCTGCGCCGTGCCCGATGTTCAAGCAGACGGCCGATCAGCAAAAAGAACACAAACATGGTGACAGATTCGAAATAGACCTCACCATAGCCACGCAGCGTGGCCAGTGTGCTGGCACCAAACGCCAGCAATAAGGCGAGCGACACCGGCAGATCCATCCCCGGTTTACCCGCCAGCAGGCCGCGCAGGGCCCCGAGATGAAAGGGCAGTGCCGAGTAGCCGACCACCGGTGCTGCAAAGATCAGACTGACCCAGCGCAGATACTGTTCAAAATTGGCATCCATATCGGCAAAAGCGCCATACCACAGCGACACCGCCGCCATCATCACCTGCATTGAGGCAATGGCCGCCACCGCCAGCTGGATCAGCAGGGTTTGGCTCTCGCGCCGGTATTGCTTCTCTTCAGCTTCTGGCAAGAAAGGGATGGCGCGATAACCAAGCTGGCGCAACAGGCGTAGCAACGAACTCAGGGCAACCGTCGGCTGGTGCCAGCGCAACAGCAATCGCTGCGCAGCAAGATTGACCAGTACCCGCTTAACCCCTGGCTGCTGGCTGAGCAGATGTTCAATCAGCCAGGCACAGGCGCTGCAACGCAGCCCCTCAACGACCAGCTCGGCTTCACGCTCGTCGCCGTCAATGAGGACGAATTCCGCCTGCACGGCGTCGAGATCGACGGCCGCCAACTCATCGTCAGCACTCAAAGCCGTGGGCGATAGCTGTTCGCGGATTTGATAGAACTGGCCGAGGCCGGCACCATCGATCATCAAGGCTGCAGCGCGACAGCCCTCGCAGCACATCGGCCGCCGTTGGCCACCAATATCGGCACTAATATCGACGCCAGCAGCGACAGGTTCGCCGCAGTGAAAGCAGCTCAGGGTCATTGGGCGACAAGCGAGATTGGCATCGCGCGCGGTAGTGAAAACTCATCCTGAAGCAGCCACTCGCCGTCCATCGCTTCAATGGCAATGCGCCAGCGCCCTTGCAATGGGGCGCTCAGAGCAGCCCGCAAACGACCGCTGGCGTCCGCAGTAAGCACCAGATGCTGGTCGCGTTCGGCCAATGTCGGGTGATAGAGGTGGGCGCGCACCGCAGTCACCGGGCGGCTGCCCGCGCGCTGGTCCAATACCAGGTTGTGCTCATCCAGGCTCAGTTCAAACGCCAGCGCCATGGCCGCGGCCCGCTCCTGACGGGCTAGAGACATGTTGATCGCCTTGCCTTTTTTGTAATAGTCATCAACCACCATGTCGTTGTGACCGCTACTGGCAATCACCACCAGACTGATACCGGCGACCACGCCCCCAAAGGGCACAGCGATCACGAACCACACCCAGAACTGGCGATACCAAGGAACAGTGACTGACATGGACATACCTGAGATGGTTGAGGGAGACATTATGCTGCCTGCGCTGGCGCCTAATAACAATCGGGGCCGCGACTGCGGCCCCGTAACTGGCGCTAGCAGCAGTTAAGGCGCCGGCTCGTTGGACAGGCTGTAAACGTAGGCCGTGAGCAGGTGGATCTTGTCATCACCCAGGATCTGCTGCCATGGCGGCATCACCCCGGCGCGGCCATGGCGCAGGGTTTCTTCCACTGCGCGACGGGAACCACCATAGAGCCAAATGTCATCGGTGAGGTTGGGGGCACCGACCGCCTGC
>JAGOCY010000347.1 GCA_017998495.1 Corallincola sp. | reverse complement strand
GGCTTTACCCCTCATCAGCAGCGCTGGAACATTCACTTGCTGCTGACCCCATCCCAAGAGAGCGGGGCCGACAGCAGCGTTGACCGTGACAGCGTGGATACAGTGTTTGATGCTGGCTACAACTGTTTCGGCATCCAGCGGCTGCTGTGCGTTGATGACAACAAGGCCTTCACCGCCGCCCTGGCCGCCTTTCCGCGGACCCAGCATGTAGCGGTGGCAGTCAATGACAGCCGCTTCGGCGGCTCCGGCGGCGCCCTGACCGTGTTCAGCGCACCGAACCCGGAGATTGTCATCCATGAGCTGGGCCATAGCTTTGCCGGTCTGGCCGATGAGTATATGGATGCCAGCATCGCTGACCAGTATCTGCCCGGCTACCGCGAAGGCAACTATGCGAATGTATCTAACCTGAACGACCCCAATCGCGTACCCTGGAGCCACTGGATTGAGGATAAAACCGATTACCCGCGCAGCGGCGCCAGCACGGCCGTCGGCATCTTTGAAGGGGCCTATTACAGCGCCACCGGTTTCTACCGGCCACTGTGGCGGAGCATGATGAATGAGAACGCGCCCATGGGGGTGGTCAACGCCGAGCAGTGGGCACTGTCGATGTATGAATCGGCCGGAGCCCTGCAGACCGTCGTGCCCAACGCCCCGCGCCTGACCGTAGCCAACGGCGAATTTGCCGAGTTTTCCATCCAGCCGCTGTTTGATGACGGCACCCAGGAATGGGACTGGTATGTCGACGGCGAACGGGTGGAACAGGCCCACAACATGAACCAGCTGGGTCTCGGACTTTTTGCTGGCGAGTATCAGATCAAGGTCATAGTCCGGGATACGAGCGGCTTGATCCGCAAGTCCACGCCCCATGCGGGTTACGTGGAACGGAACTGGACCCTGGAGGTGACCCCATGAAAATCTGCACCCTGCTGCTGGCCCTTGGCCTGAGCACCAGCGTCCTTGCGGCACCACCACTGCTGGTCGAGTTTGGCGATCCGCAGCCGCGGACAGCCTCCGCCACTGACGGCCAGCCGGTGAGCTCGGTGGCCATTCAGCCACTGACCCTGCACTGGTATGACGCCAGCGGCCAGCTGCTGCAGACCCTCCGTCTGTTTGATCCGCGCATTGTGCGGGCGCCGCTGCAGCCCGGCAGCGATCAACCGGCGCCAATGCTCTATCGCAACCAGGGGCAGTTCCTGCTCACCCCGCCAGCCGGCGCGGCCAGCGTGGTCATCGACTATCCCGAAACTGCCCATCAGGCGGCATTCAGTCAGCGCCTGGACGTACCTGCACGCTGATTGCAACAACCAGCGCCACAAACAACAACGCCGCCCACAGGCGGCGTTTTCACTACAGATCAGCGCCCTTACTTGTCGAAGCAGATCTCGATGCTGGCTGCGCCGTAAGGCGACTCAAAGGGCATGATGATCTTCGGCCCTTCCGATTTGTGGCTGATGGTGTGGCTCTTGCCGGACACCACCATCGGCGTGGCCATGTTGAAGTCATAGCCCTTCTCACCAAGGATGCGCTTGGCGCCGCCGGTCACCATATTGGTGATCTCGCCGACCATGTCGGTCACCTCTTCGTTGATCTTGGGCGGCCGCTCACCCAGCATGCGGCTCATGATCTCAAGGGCCAGCCCCTCATCAAAAGTGATGGAGAAGGAGCCCCGGGTCTTGGGGCCAACCATGCCGATCAGCCCGGACACATCCCCCATGGCCACCTCATCTTTCTTGACCTTGGGTTTGCCCGGGGTCAGCTGCAGATTGGCCATGGTCTGCAGCACATTGATCAACGAGGTCAGAAAGGGGTTGATGAATTCAACGTTCATAGGCTCCGACGCCACAAGAAAAAAGAGGAGATGGCAGCTAAGGATTCTAAACAGCGAACCGGGCGAGATCCACGCACCAGCGCCCGCGAGAGCCGCAGAACTGGCGCCAGGTCACGGCGTTGACCTGCCGTTAACATAAAAAGCCCGGCCTAAGCCGGGCTTATCAGCGATAACGGGACTGTTACTGGGCCTTTTTACGCCCGGCAAACACCACCACCACCTTGTCGTCGCCGCGTACACGGGCGAAGGCATAGGGCTTGTCACTCAGCTTCTTGTGGCTGCCGCCGCCCACCGCCGCATGGCGGTTACGGAACTGGCCAATCTTCTGCCAGTGGGTCAGCAGCTTGGCCCGCTCATCCTTGATATCCGCCCAGTTCATCGGCGAACGGGTGTGGCTGTCGGCGGCATCGGTCAAGGGGCCGGCCGGACGCGCGGTTTCGTCACCGTAATAGAGGTGAACGCCACCCGGCAACATCAGGAACGGCGCCGCCAGATCGGCCTGCAGCTGGATGTTGTCGTAGCTGCTGAAGATCAGCTTGGTGTCGTGCGAGCTGACATAGCTGAGCAGGTTGTAGTTGGGATCGCTGTTGATCTCGTTGGCGTAGGTGGTGTAGAGCTCGTCGTTGAGCGCCATGCACTGGCCAGCCTGGACCGCTTTATCCTGATAATCGAAGTTGATGATGCTGTCGAAACCGTTGTCGAAGTAGAAGTCTTTGTAGGCGCCATGGAACCAGACTTCGCCCACCATCCAGAACGGCAGATCATCCACCTTTTTGTCGGGGTTCTTGCTCTTCCACTCGGCCAGCGCCTTGGTCGCTTCCACCTTCATCTTGGCCCAAATCTCTGGCTCAAGGTGTTTGACAGTGTCGGCGCGGAAACCATCTACCCCATACTCACGCACCCAGTTGGTGTGCCACTCCACCAGATAGTCGACCACGGTGTACCCCTCACGCTCGACGGCGCGGGTGTCCTTTTTGTTCTTGAGCAGCGGCGGCAGGCCAACATGCTTGGTGCTCTCAGTCAGCATGTCGGGCAGGCCGGCCAGATTCATGGTCAGGTCATCGCCACCCGGCGCGGTGTAGCCGGCCATGCCGCTGCGTACCCAGTCGGGTCCCCACCACTTCTCGGCCCACTCGCTCGAACCCCAACGGATGTAGTTGTTATAGCGATGCCAGTTCTGATTCTTGGCGGTATCCGGCTGCCAGTCGGTCCAGGTGGAGGGAACCGGCGCGTTA
>JAGOCY010000345.1 GCA_017998495.1 Corallincola sp. | reverse complement strand
ATCGTCATGGGCTTTGCGCCCGGCCAAATGGCGATCGAGGGCCTCCTCCACTGCCTGGCCGAAAGCGCTCGCAGCGCCGGCTGCCAGCAGGGCCTCTTCCACCCCGTGGCTGCCAAACCAGTCGCCCAGCTCATTTTCTGCCTCCAGCACGCCATCGGAGCAGAGCACCAGATGGTGGCCCTCAGCCACTGCCACCACTTCGCTGTCACGGTAATAGCTCATGTCGCTGTCGATCCCCAGCGGCAGATTCTGCGATTTGAAACGGCGCACCACCTGACCACTGTCATCGACCAGCAACGCATCCGGCATGCCGCCGTTCCATACCTCCAGCGTCTGCTCCCGCACCCGGTGAACGGCAACAAAGGCCGCCACCGAGCGATAGACAGGGGCGTACTGACGATGATGGCGGTTCATTTCGGCCACGATCGAGACCGGGCTGAAGCCGCGAGCCGCCATTCCGTAGAAGGTCTGCGACAGGGGGATCTGGGTCAGGGCCGCTGGTAAACCATGGCCTGTGGCATCGGCCAACATCACATAGCGATCGCCGGTGGAGCTGGCCGTTGCCAGAATCAGGTCACCAGACATCTGGGCGGTGGCCCGCACGAAATGCTGCAACACCTTGCGGTCCAGTTCGGCGCGCAGCACCAGCCGTTTCATCAGCTGCTCGGCCACCCGCGCTTCCTCTTCGCGATCGGCCTGAAGCTGCGACAAGGTGCGGTTCTGGCTGGCGAGTTGCTCCTGCAGGTCAAAGATGCGGGCAAACGCCGCGATCTTGGCGGCGAGTACCGCGGCATTGACCGGCTTGGGCAGAAAATCATCGCAGCCGGCATGCAGCGCCGCCACCTGCTCCTCAGCACTGCTAAAGCCAGACACCATCAGAATCGGACGCCAGCCATTCTGCCGTTGCTGCTGACGCAGCGTGCGCATCACCGCCAGGCCATCCATACCCGGCATCATCTGGTCGACCAGCACCATATGCCAGCCACCTTGGTCGTAGGCAGCCACTGCCGCAGCACCATCAGTGAACTCCTCTGCCTCATGACCACAGCCACGCACCTGCTCGGCAATCGCCATCGCCAGCAAGGGGCAGTCATCCACGACCATGATGCGCAGGGTTGTCATCGCCGCTATCTCATGGTGAAGATGCGCGTAAAGTTGGCAATTTCCAGCACTTCCAGCGCAGCCCCGCGACAGTTGGCCAGCTCTACCTCGCGCCCACTGGCCTTGGCCCGGTCGCGGACATAGAGCAGGATGCCGAGCGCCGCCGAATCCATGTACTGGACATCACCCATGTCGATCACCACACAGCTGACCCCGGCGCCGCTCAACGCCTTGTCGACCAGCTCGCGGAACTCGCGGTAGGAGTTGAAATCGAAGCGGGGTGCCGGACGCACAGTAACCACATTACTACTGGTATTCATGGCTCAGTCCCTTAAAAAAGTTCTACATCGCCGGCGGCGAAGGTTCGTTGGGCGACGGGCGTCGCCACCCCCTCGGCCAGATGGTCGCTGGCCTGACCAACCAGACCCGCCCAATCAGTGGCAGGTGCGGCCGCCAGCTGCTGCAGCACCTGCGACACATGCTGCAAGCGCAGGTGGTGCTGGCTAAGCTGGCCCAGCAACTGGCTGGTCATATCCTGAAACTGCAAAGCGGTAATGGCCTGACCGACCCGGCTGTCGACTTCACGGGCAATGCCATCCAGCTCCTGCACCACACTCACCGTGCGACCGTTCATGCGATCCAGCTGATCGAGCATGTTGGTCACCTGCTTTTTCGAGGTCAGGGCAAAACTCATATCCTTGGCCGCCAGCTGACTGACCGACTGTTCGGCCTGTTTCAGTTCATGGTGAACGCCGCCAACGTGGTCGCGGATCTGGTTGGAAAACTCGGTGGCCCGCATCGACAGGGTGCGCACCTCATCGGCCACCACGGCAAAGCCTCGACCCGCCTCACCGGCCCGTGCTGCTTCAATAGCGGCGTTGAGAGCCAGCAGGTTGGTCTGTTTAGCGATATCTTCCATATCTTCGGTCGAGACCAGAATGTCACTGATCTTTTTGCTGATGGTGTCCATCCGTTCTACCAGCAGCATCGAGGTGTGGCTGGTCTCGACCGTGGCATCGACAAACAGCCCCATGGTCTCTTGTGTAGTGGAGACAAAGGCACCGAAGTTAACGTCGTCACGCTCAGCGCCATGATCGCTGTAGCGTTTGATCAGCGACGCGGCCAACCTGTGCTGACGCTCAATCTGCTCGCTCAAGCCACTGAAGCTGGCGGTCAGCTGCTCAATCGCTTCGGCCAGCAGGGTCTGCACCCGGGTTAGATGCTGCTGCAATTCGGACACTTCATGGTCCAGATTACTGCCCAGCAGCTGCCAGTCCGGTACGGCCACCAGCGGCTCGTTATCGACCTGCGGCCCCACCTGCTGCAGCTGGCGCTGCGCCAGCCAAAGAAGCCCCCCCAGCGCCAGCAAACCGGCCAGTGCTGCCAACCAGGGCGACAAACCGCCGAGCGCCAACACCGTCGTCACCAACCAGGGCAGTGCCATTTTGGCCCATGCCATCACCTGGTCCCTGCTCATGCCTTGTCCACTCCTGCCCGTCATGCCCTGAACGCATCGAGTATCGCCCTAACCTTAGGTAACGGCAGTAGAAGTGCCAATTCGTCAGGAGCTGCCAAGTCCAGTTTTTTTACAATCCGTGTTCCGGATCCCACGCCTGAATTTCTAACGTTTCCAATAATTAACAGTTCGATAACAGCGCTGATGACAGCGTCGGCAAAACAACGGTAGCGGTCACAAATCGGCGAAAGCAGGGGCGCCACAGCAACGACTGGCCACAAGCGGCGGGATAGCAGGGTTATGCTGTGTCAAGAATGGCAAAAGGTGGAGATAACCAGCAGTGGACAGGGCGACGGCCGCCATCAGCGGTTGGCAACCGGCACGGCAACGCATTCTGGTGGTGGATGATCAAGCCACCAACCGCCAGCTGCTGGCCCACCTGCTGAAACCCATGGCCGATGTTACCCTTGCCGTGAATGGCCAAGAGAGGCTGAGCCTGTGCCAGCAG
>JAGOCY010000344.1 GCA_017998495.1 Corallincola sp. | reverse complement strand
CTCAGCCACTGTCCCTTAGCGGCGTCCTTCCTGACGCAGTGCATTGGGCGAAAACTCGTCGTCGCTCAGGCTGTCGGTGAACTCGTACATCTTCTCCTGGTTGTCCAGGCCAATGGCGATGTAACGACGCGCCTGCAGATCGTGGAAGACTTCCAGGGTCGACCACTGGGTCGGTACTTCGTAGTAGTTGAGGCCATGGGCCATGGCCACCCGATACATCTGGTCGCGGTTGTCGTAGAGATCGGCCACGCTCACCTGCCAGCTGTCTTCATCGAGGAAGAACACCCGCTTCTTGTAGATGTGGTTTACGCCGGGTTTGAGGTTGGCTTCCACCACCCATACCCGGTGCTTCTCATAGCGCACCAGATCCGGGTTGATATGGCCCGGCTTGAGAATGTCTTGGTTCTTCAGGCTGTTGCTGTGCAGCTTGTAGCTGTTGTAAGGGATCAGCAGCTCCTGCTTGCCCTTGAGCGTCCACTCGTAACGATCCGGCGAACCGTTGAACATGTCGTAATCATCGGTGGTGCGCAGGCCGTCAGCCGCTGTACCTGGGGCGTCATAAGCCACATTGGGGGCACGCCGCACCCGGCGCTGGCCGGTGTTGTAGGTCCAGGCCTGACGCGGCTCCTTCACCTGGTTGAGGGTTTCATGCACCAGCAGCGCGGTGCCGGCCAGACGCGCCGGCTGGGTCACCTGCTGCTTGAACTTGAACAGAATGTTTTCCTTCACCAGCTGCTCAGGGGTCATCCCCGGATTGGCATAACGGAGCAGCAGTGCTTCATCGAGGCGGATGTAGGTGAAGTCGCCACTGGGCGTCGGCGCCGCCTGGCCACCCCAGCGCTTGATGCCTACCCCCCGGTAGCGGGTCAGGTGGTTCCAGATCGCCTCCAGGCCGTTGGCCGGAATGGGAAAAGGCACACCGATGGCGGCACCGGTAAAGCCATTACCGCCATCCGCCAGCACCGCATTGGTGGCGTTGGTCTTGGTGGCGTCGTAATAGGCCTGCGGGTAAGAGGCGCTACGGCGGGTGGGATAGACCACCATCTTGAAGCTGTCCGGGTAGGCATCAAACAGCGCCAGCTGGCCCGGGCTGAGCAGTGCCTTGTGCTCCGCCACATTGGCTTTGGTGATGGTCAGCAGCGGCTGATCGGCAGCGAAGGGATCGGGGTGGTGCATGCCCGGTTTGTAGTCGGCTGGGGGCTTGGTGATGCCACCCTCCCAGGCCGGAATGGAGCCATCGGCATTGGCCGCTTTCTCGGCGCCAACCGGAGTCAGATCCTGGCCCAGACGCGCCGCCTGCGCGTCGTCGACCTTGGCATGAGCAGCCGCGGTCAGGGCTGCCAGCACCGCACTACACAACAACAGTTTCTTGGTATTCATGAGCAGTGACCCGCGCTTTAAAAGGAGTATTTGATGTTGAAGGATGCAAAGTCGCGATCCGACAGCCGGTTGGTGGTGCCTTCGCCGCCCCAGAAGGCGCTGTAGCTCAGGTCCGCCTGCCAGCGCTGCAGGTAGTCAAAGCCCACCCCCAGGCCACTGGCCATGCTGCCTTCGGTGAACACATAGAGCGGATCGGGGGTGATGCCCGACACGTCATGGCTGAAGAACAGGCGCGGCGACACAGTGACGCTGCCAATCAGGTTGTCGTAGTCCATACGTGCCTGCAGCCGGTAACCCCAGGCAAAGTCATCGGGGAAGGGGTTGCTCTCTACCCCACCCTGCACCGCATTCTCCAGCCCCTGGGATACCGGGAAGCCGCCACTGCGATCCGTGCCGGGACCGTTCAGGCGCAGTTCATCCTGGCTGGGCATGTCGTGGATCCAGATGCCGCCTACTTCCACCAGCCCGACCAGATTGCTGGCGCCCAGCACCGGGCCAAACAGGTGGGTGACCGTCGCCTGCGCCTGGGTGGTGTCAGACTCGATATAACCGGTCATCCAGCCACCGGGGGCGGGCACGTCGAGCTGCGAAATACCGCCCAAGGCCGGGTTGGCAACGGCCGAATCAGCTTGGGCGATCTGCTCTGGCACCCCGGCCAGCAGCAGTTCAACGTCATCAATCTGCAGCGGTTCATCCGGGCGGTGGACCAGCTCGCCGGCCACCGAGGTGTCGCCAACCATGGTGTTGAAGGAGACCCCATACATCTTCAGATCTTCGGGGTAACTCAACTGGGCCTTGGTGAAAGCGTTGAGGTCGGTGATGTTGCCATTGGTCACGCCATCGGCACTGATGCTCTGTAGATCAGCGATCAGGGCATCTTCATTGAAGTTGGAGGCTTCGCCGGAGATCAGCGGCCGGCGGCTGTGGTAATTGGCGTAGTAGAAACCGAACTCAGTGCTGTTGAGTTCCGGCACCAGCCAAGTCAGCTTGCCGCCGTACTGGCCGCCATCGTCCGGCTCGGCGTTATCCAGGCGTAGCGCTTGCTCCGCTGCCGATGCGATGTAGATGCCCAGCAGGCGCGCTTCGGTGGCGCTGTCGAAAGCCCCCGCCTGCAGCCCACCAATCACCTGGTCCAGAGTCAAGCCAGCCACGCTCTGATAGAGGGCATCCAGCGAGTTGAGGCGGTTGGTGAGGAAGTTGAGGTTCTGATCCGGGTTCTTGCCGAAACCCAGCTGGATGGTGCTGGCCTCGCCGCCAAAGCCGGCAAAATCGTTGGTAGAGAAATAGCTGCCCGGCGGTGGCAGTTTGCTGTCCTGCCACTCGAACTGATAGAAGGCCTCCACCGACAGGTTTTCAGTCAGGGTCATGGACGCCCACAGCATCCCCACCGGCTCGTAGGCTTCACGCAGTTCCGCCCCCGGTGCGCGCAACCGGGCGATATCGATCGGCACCAGTTCGCTCAGGCCGTGGGGAATAAAGGTGCTCTCGCCCCAGTTCAGCACCTGACGCCCTAAACGCACATTGAGGGTCTTACCGGCGGGATTGAAAGTGCCGTAGACATAGGCGTCGAGGAAGCGAAAATCTTTGCACACCCGCTTCGAGGCATCGCTGTTGTCACAGGGATCAAAGCGTTCGCCGGTCACAGGGTTGCGCCAAGCGCGGTCCTGGTTCTCCATGGCGTAGTCGTAGAAATAGGTAAAGCGGGTAAAAACCCCGAAATCACCGGAATGCAGATCCAGCT
>JAGOCY010000015.1 GCA_017998495.1 Corallincola sp. | reverse complement strand
ATAATCAGGGGCTTGCCACCCGTGAACACCAGATCGCCCGGATGGACGGTATCACCGACCTGTAGCAAACGCCGGCTGCCATCGGCAGCCACCACCACAGCCCCGGCATCCGCCGCTACAACGACACCTTCCGTGCGCACCAGTTCTACGGATGAACGACTCATAAATCACCCCTGACTACCAAGTGGCTTGTGCGATCGGTTTCTTTGGCCGAGCGCAGGATAACTGCGGAAGTTTACCTGCTTAGAGGTATCGTCACAGCACAACGAGGGCGAATTGATGAGTTTTTTTGCTCATTACACGAGCAGGTCACACGGGCGTACTGTCATCTGCGGCTTACAGCGCCACCAAGCGCTGTAAGCGGGACTGAAAGTGGCGCCAGCACAACCACTTGTGGTTATGTTGTCAGCCATGTCGCTGGATGCTGTTATGCTTCAGCCGGGCCACCCGGCCCGTGACAGCGTCCTGACTTACCACTGCTCAGGAGAAGAATCATGCGTGGATGGTTGATCATTGTCGCCCTAACCCTGCTCGCCGGTTGTGATCCCCAAGCTGACCAGCCAGCTCCGGTAGCAGACGAACCGCCGCTGGCGGCCACAGAAGCGCCACCGCTGGAGCTTAAACCAACGCCGCAACAGCCGGTTGACGACAAAGCCGCGACAGATCCGGAGACGCAAGAAGCCTTGATGACGCCGCCGGCCAATCTGGTGCTCTGCCCCAGCGTCCGCCCCGAGATCTGCACTATGGAATACATGCCGGTACTCGGCTGGCTGGAAGATGGCTCGACCCAGGAGTACGCCAACAAGTGTGGCGCCTGTGCCGACGGTGCCGTGGTCGGCTATCTGCCTGCCGAAAGTAAACAGCCCACAGAGTAACAAAGCGTTACCAAGCTAACGGCGGCCCTTGAATTTCGGCCGTTGAGTTCAAACAATGCTGGCGCCGCCCGTCCGGGTCCGGCGCCCCGCGCCATCCCGTCCGGGACATAACAACAATCCAGGACTCAGCTCAGGAGAATTCGACAGTGATCACGGTCGACCACGTGAGCCGTCGTTACGGCGATTTCAGTGCCGTTAACAACGTCTCCTTCACCATAGGTCACGGCGAGATTGTCGGTTTGCTCGGCCATAACGGTGCCGGCAAAACCACCATCATGAAGATGCTTACCGGCTTCCTCGAGCCCAGCGAAGGCCGCATCTCCATCGCCGATCATGACATCGAAAACCACAGCAAGGCTGCCCAGCGGCTAATTGGCTACCTGCCCGAGAATCTGCCGGTCTACCCGGAGATGACGGTTGCCGATTACCTCTATTTTGCTGCCCGCATGCGCGGCGTGGCTGACAAGGACCTCGACGCCGCCGTGCGTCTGGCCATCAGCCGCACCAACCTTGAGGCCAAAACCTTCGAGCAGATCTCGACCCTGTCGCGTGGCTACAAACAGCGCGTCGGTGTCGCCCAGGCGATCATTCATCAGCCGAAACTGCTGATCCTCGACGAGCCGACCAACGGCCTCGATCCGCAGCAGACCCAGCAGATGCGCGAGCTGATCCTGACCCTGGCCGCAGACGCCACGGTGATCCTGTCGACCCACATCATGCAGGAGGTCGACGCCCTCTGTGACCGCGTGCTGATCCTGCGTAACGGCCGACTGGTGGTTGATGAACAGCTGGCCACCCTGCGTAACAGCAACACCCTGCTGCTGACCACCGATGCCAGCCCGGAGGCGGTGGCCCTGCTGGTCGCCCGCCTGCCAATTGACCGCTGCGACTACCACGAAGAGAAAAACGGCCAGCATAGCTACACCCTCCATGCCCGTGGCGAAACGCCGCTGCCCGAGTGTGCCTCGGCGCTGGCCGAACAGCTGATTGGCGCCGGTCACCGGCTCTTTGCCCTGACCCCCCATCAGCGCGATCTCGAATCCCTGTTCCGCGAAGTTAACCGTCCGGAGGTGGCTCATGCAGCCTGAGCAGAGCATCAGCCAGATTGCCCGCAAAGAGCTGACGCTGTTCTTCGCGTCGCCCATTGCCTATCTGTTCCTGGCCGCCTTCGTGGCCATCACCCTGTTTGTATTTTTCTGGGGCGAAGCCTTCTTTGCCCGCAACATCGCCGACGTTCGCCCCATTTTCCAATGGATGCCAGTGCTGCTGATCTTCCTGTCAGCCGCCCTGACCATGCGCATGTGGAGCGAAGAGCGGCGCAGCGGCACCCTTGAATTTGTCCTCACCCTGCCGGTCTCCCCTGCCCGCTTCGTGCTCGGCAAGTTCGTAGCCTGCATGGTGCTGCTCAAGATCGCGGTAGCCCTGACCCTGCCTATCCCCATCACCGTCGCCTTTATCGGCAACCTCGACTGGGGCCCGGTGATCGCCGGTTACATCGCTACCCTGCTGCTGGGCGGCGCCTACCTCGCCATCGGTTTGTTTGTGTCGTCGCGCAGCGATAACCAGATCGTCAGCCTGATGCTGACGGTGCTGATCGGCACCCTGTTTTACCTGCTCGGCTCGCCGCTGTTGACCAGCATGGTCAGCCACGACAGCGCCGAGATCCTGCGGGCCCTCGGCAGTGGTTCGCGCTTTGATGCCATCACCCGTGGGGTGCTGGATCTGCGCGATCTCTATTACTACCTGTCGATCATCATCATCTTTCTCGGCCTCAACCTGTTTGCTCTGGAAAAACAGCGCTGGGCCAGCGATGGCGACCAGCGTCACCACCGCCGCTGGCGCTGGCTGACCCTGCTCATTGTCGGTAACGCCCTGCTCGCCAATATCTGGCTGCAGCCGCTTGGCCAGCTGCGGGTGGATGTCACCGAAGGGCGCATCTACTCCATCAGCCCGGCCACCCGCCACTACCTCGGCCAGCTGCAGGAGCCACTGCTGATCCGTGGCTACTTCAGCGCCAAGACCCATCCGCTGCTTAACCCGCTGGTGCCACAGCTGCAGGATCTGCTTAAAGAGTATGAAGTGGCCGGCAACGGCAAGGTGCGCGTCGAGTTCCTCGATCCGGCCAACAACCCGGCGGCCGAAGAGGAAGCGGGCAGCAAGTTCGGCATCAAACCGATGCCCTTCTCCATGGCTGACCGTTATCAGACAGCGCTGGTCAACGCCTACTTCCATGTGCTGGTGAAGTATGGCGAGGAGTATCAGGTACTCAGCTTCCGCGATCTCATCGAGGTCAAGGCGCGCAGCGAGAGCGACATCGACGTCAAACTGCGCAACCCGGAATATGACCTGACCCGCGCCATCAAGCGCACCCTCTACGCCTATCAGTCGGGCGGCAACCTGTTCGACAGCATCGACGGCGAAGTCACCTTTACCGGCTATGTCTCAGACGACAGCCTGCTGCCGGAACAGCTGGCCGCCTATCGCGAAACGGTGGCCAAAGTGCTGGAGGAGCAGCAACCGCTGGCCGGCGCCAAGCTCAAGGTGGAGTTTATCGATCCCCAGGCCGGTGACGGCGCCGTAGCCGGCATGCTGGCCGAGCAGTACGGTCTCAAGCCGATGCAGGCCAGCCTGCTCGATCCGCGCACCTTCTACTTCTACCTGCTGATGGAACATGGCGACATGACCGTGGCCCTGCCACTGCCGGAGGAGTTTAACGAGGCGGCGTTCAAGCGCGACTTCGACGCCGGACTCAAGCGCTTTGCCACCGGTTTCGTTAAAACCGTGGGGCTGGTGGCGCCGGAAGTGAACCCCTATGCCATGCAGATGGGCATGCCGCCCGGCGGCAAGAGCTACAACGTGCTGCAGCAGCAGCTGGCCCAGAACGTCACGGTGCGTAGCGTTGATCTGAAAAACGGCGAAGTGCCGGCCGAGATCGATCTGCTGCTGGTGGTTGCCCCGGAAAACCTCGACGACAAGCAGCGCTTCGCCATCGACCAGTTCCTGATGCGTGGCGGCACGGTGATCCTCAACACCGCCCCCTTCATCAGTGATTTTGGCAACCGCAGCCTGAGCGCCAAAGCAGTAGACAGCGGCCTGGGCGACTGGCTGGCCAGCTTCGGCCTCAGCTTCGACAAGCAGCTGGTGATGGACCCGCAAAACGCCGCCTTCGCCATTCCAGTCACCCGTGAAGTGGCTGGCTATCAGGTGCAGGAAGTGGTGATGCTCGATTACCCCTTCTTTGTCGATGTGCGCTTTGACGACAAGGCCAACGCCATGGTCGCCGGCTTGCCGCAGGTGACTGTGCCCTGGGCCTCGCCGCTCAAGATCGACAGCGAGCGCAACAGCGAGCGTCAGGTCACCGAACTGCTGCACAGCTCGGCCAAATCCTGGCTCAGTGATGGCAGCGACATCATGCCCAAGATGACCCCAGCCGGGATCAGCGGCTGGCAGGCTCAGGGCGAGCGTGGTCAGCGGCCACTGGCGGTGATGCTCGAAGGTCGCTTCGACAGCTTCTATCGCGGCAAGCCCTCGCCGTTGCTGGCCAGCAGCGCCGACGAGCCGAAGAAAGAGGAGAACGGGGCCAACGGCGAAAACGCCCAGAGCAAAGCGGATCGCGTCACCTCGGTGATCGAGCGCTCGGCCGACAGCGCCCGCCTGATCGTCGTCGCCTCCAACGACTTTGCCGCCGACGAACTGCTGGGCATGCTCAGCTCAGCCGATGGCACCCAGTACACCGCGCCGGTCCAGCTGCTGGCCAACGCCATCGACTGGAGCCTGGAAGATCGCGAGCTGCTCTCCATTCGCGGCCGTGGCCACTTCAACCGCACCCTGCCGCCACTGGATGACGGCCAGCGCCAGACCTGGGAGTACCTCAACTACGGCCTGGCCGTACTGGCGGTAGCCCTCGTCTATCTGGTCCGTAGCCTGCGCCGCCGGGCCGTGATCGCCCGCCAGCGCGCCGCGCTTGCCGTTCAAGGAGGTTGAAAATGACCAAGAACCTGCGTTTGCTCAGCCTGCTGCTGCTGATCCAGGTAGCCGCTGCCGGCGCCATCTGGTGGCAGCAGTACAGCCGCCAGCAGGCTGCCGCTACTCCGGCCGCCATGATCACCACCGATCTGGCCCAGGCCGATCAGCTGCTGATCGAAGGCGATGGCATCACCCTCACCCTCAAACGCGACGGTGAGCGCTGGCGCCTGCCCGATTACGGCAACCTCTACGCCAACGATGTGCGCATCGTCGAACTGCGCGACAAACTGACCCAGGCCAAGAGTGGCTGGCCGGTGGCCACCAGCGCAGCGGCTGCCAACCGCTTCGAGGTCGCCAGCGACAAGTTCCAGCGCCGCATCACCTACAAGCAAGGTGACCAGGTGCTGGCCAGCGCCTTTCTCGGCACCGCTCCCACCTTCCGCAAGATCCACCTGCGGCTGGAGGGTTCAGATGCCATTCACGCCGTCGACCTGACCCTGGACGACGCCCCGGTCAACGCCAAGATCTGGTTCGACAAGACGGTGCAACAGCTCAAGGCCCCGGTCAAAGCGCTGACCGCCGGCTCAGTCGCGTTGATGAAGGCTGGCGAGCAGTGGCAGTTTGGCGATGGCAGCCCGGCCGACAACGAGGCCGCAGAGCGCTTTATCAAGCGCTTTGCCGACCTCTATGTCACCGACTGGCTGGATGACGAAGCGGCCAAACCGCTGCTGGCCAAACCGCCCCACTACAAGGCCAGCCTGACCACCGACAGCGGCGATGTGCAGTACGCCTTCTACCGCGATGGCGCCAACACCTACGTCAAGA
The DNA here is from genome assembly GCA_017998495.1 of Corallincola sp. Taxonomy (GTDB): domain Bacteria; phylum Pseudomonadota; class Gammaproteobacteria; order Enterobacterales; family Neiellaceae; genus RGIG665. Next base: position 5,518 of record JAGOCY010000015.1, on the reverse strand, counting down.
GCAGCCTGCACCCGGCCCTGTTTGCCATGGCTACCTTTGTCGCCGAGCCGATCTGGAACACCAGCGTCGACAGCCTCAAGCCCAAGCCAGCGGCTGATGCCGGCCCACAGCCAGAAACGGCTGAAGGCACCACCCCGGCTGAAGATGCCGCAGCAACCAGCGGCAGTGACGCCGAGGGTGAAGCCAGCAGCGATAGCAGCATGCCCAGCGTAGAAGAGGTGAGCAGCGGCGACAGCCCGGCCCAAGTCGATGCCCTGGATAGCGTCAACAGCGCCGGCGAACTGCCCGCCGCGCTGGAGGCGGACGAGGTGGAACCGGTCAACACCCAGCCGGTCGATCCCCCTGCTGGTGCTACCCGGCGCTAACTGCCACCCAGCAACCACCACAGGCCCGCCACTGCGGGCCTGTTTTTTTTGGTGCAACAGCGCCGACCAGTGGCCGATCGCGCGCGAGAAGGTTGACGCTTTAGTGGTAGGCGGCTAAACCTTGAGCCTCTTGGCCACTACGGACCCGGTCAACAGCTACAGGCAGGGACATGCTCTACGACAGTGACCCCACCCGTCCCGATCCGGACGAAGCGCCCAGCACCGCCGCTGGCTCCCATCTGTGGCAGCCACCGGCATTCGAGATCCTGCTGGTGATCGCCCTGCTGTTTGGCGCCATCGCCAGCCTTCATTGCCACTCGCTGCTGCCACTGGCCACCAGCCTGATGGTGATGCTGGTGGCCAGCCGCAAGCGCCGCAAACGCCACAGCCTCAACCTGTGCAAAGGGCCGCTGAGCCGCGTCGTCACACACCGTCGCCGTAGCCCGGCGCCAAACCCGCTACGCACGATCTGCATGGCCCAACCACCTACCGCCAGCGGCAAGCCCAACCGCCGTCCTTGACCGCCATCTCTCTCACGCTTGCAGCTCCTATCTCATGCCGGAAATTGCCGCTGCGCGGCGGCTGCGCGCCAACTGCGTTGGCCATTGCGCCTACGGCGCGGTAGATGCGGCTGCGCCGCAGCAGAGCGAGGTTGCCCACCTCGCGCAGGGGCTTAAGGGGCCTATCGCCACGCCCCTCTGCACACCCGGGCGCCCGATAGAGCGCCAGCATCAGGCTCTGACGGTTAGTCCGCGCTGCTTGGCGGTCGCTACAAAGTCACTTCCCTGTGCCTTAGTAGCTCTCGCGGCCATCCGGGCCGCTCGCCCGCCAATCAGCCCGCAGGCCGAATGGGCAGCTCGGTGATCTCGCTGACGCTCAAACGGGGTGAAAGACAGCAGAACCGCACTGGCTCTTGCTTGTACCTTCTACCTCGTATCTCGCATCTCGAGATCTCAGTCCTCGTCCGGCAGGGCATCGCGTAGGCAGTCCTTAAGCTCCTTCAGCGCCTCCCCCCAGCCGGTGGCGCCAGCCAGGCTGCCCAAAAAGTTATTGAGCACATCGACCCAACGCCGAAACGGCGCCCGCACCACCGAACGCAGGCGACGCCCCAGCCCGTCGAGCAGCCCACGATTGGCCGCCATCAGCTGCTGCTCCTTAACGGCCAGCTGAGCACCGTAAAGGCCCGCCCGCTGCAGCTTGTCACCCTCAGTGCCATAGATCGCGGCTTCAGGGTGCAACTCGCCAGAGAGCTGGGTATGAGTCACAAAGTCCTTCAACCACTCCTCAATTGCGGCCCGCAACTGCGGCGCACGCTCACCAAACAGCCAGTCGGCATCCGCCGACAGCTGACCAAAAGTGTCGATACTGGCCATCACCAGCTGGGTCAAACGACACTGCACATCGCGCAGCTCTTGCTGTTGTAGCGGCATGGTAGTGCCCTCCTGTGGGGTTAACAGGCAGAACAGCAACCTGTGCGTGGAGATAAGGGCCAACCAACAGCTGGCTGCGCCCACCGCCCTGAGTGTAGCCGGTCACCCCCAAGCCGTCGGCGACGACCACGCTCTGCACCTACGGCATCTCCTATCTCGTGCCTGAGATTGCCGCTGCGCGGCGGGCGGTAAGACAATCGCGTAGCGATTTGATAAGAGCGCCGACTGGCCGGCGCAGGCCAGGGCTTGAATTGCCACTGCGCGGCAAGACGCGGCTGCGCCGCAGCGGAGCGAGGCTACCCGCCTCGCGCTGGGGCAGAGGGGCGTAGCGCCACGCCCCTCTGCACACCCGGGCGCCCGCTAGAGCGCCAGCATCAGACTCTGGCGGTTAGTCCGCACTGCTTGGCGGTCGCTACAAAGTCACTTCCCTGTGCCTTAGTAGCTCTCGCGGCCATCCGGGCCGCTCGCCCGCCAATCAGCCCGCAGGCCGAATGGGCTGCCCGGTGAGCTCGCTGACGCTCAAACGGGGCGAAAGACAGCGGAACCGCGCCGGCTCTTGCTTACACCTTCTACCTCGTATCTCGCATCTCGCCATTCCCACCCGTTTGCGCAGCACCCAGATCACCTTGCTGCCAGCACCAGCCTTGGTCAGCTGGCAGGTCGAGACAACAGGATGTTGGCGAGAGCGAGCCCGGTACAAGGATGTACCGTCGAGCGGCCTAACAGCAGCACCGGGCGGGTGTGATACGGGAGGTGGCCAAGGGGTGAGGAGATGGGCAGGCTGGGCTCAAAACCTTGCGCTGTCACCCTGGCGGGACAGCAACCTAATTTGCGCTTGGCTGAACGCGCCACAGCCGATAGATTAGGCAGCGCTCAGGACGAGCAGCCGCAACGGACGGACCCAGATGAGCTTTTCCCAACGCCAGCAACTGACCCAGCCTTTCAAGATCGCCACCATGCGCCAGCAGGGCTATCTGCTAGAACTGGCCCCCTCGTTTCAGTCCTGGTTTATCTGCTTCTTCGATGATCGCTGGCGCCAAAGCGGCCTGAACCAAGCCACCATCGAACGCAACGCCCGCGATTTCGACTGGAGTCTCGACCTGCTCCGGCGCGGCCACAGCCCCGCCAACCAGTGGGCCGCCCTCGGCCCGTTTCAGGGGCTGCGCAAGCTCTACCACTATTACCGTGGTACCAGCGTCGGCATGCAGTACATCGACGATGAACAGATCTACAAACATCTGGCTGCCGCCTTGGCCAGGGGCCAGATGGAAGTACACAAGGTCTACGACCCCCACGAAGCCTACCGCGCCTTCGCCGCCGCAGCCGCCAGCAGCGGTGCCAGCTCCAGCGCCGCCGGTGACGAAAGTGGCAGTGAGAGCAAGCCGGAGACGCGGAGAGTTGGGGGCGAGCTAACACAAACCCAGAAAAACTATATTGCAGCGACCTGTACGCCATTCTATGGACCCTGCGCTTCACCGGGCGGTGAAGAGATCATGATGAAACTGGCTGAAGGGCACACCTTGACGCAAGGCCAGCTTGAAACCATCAGAGGAGTAGCCATTGTCGCTGGCTCTGTAATTTCAGGAGCGTCTCTTGCTAGAAGTGGGGTTGTAGCAAAGGGAATGATCCCAAGTTCTCAAATACTGACGGCACGTCAACGACAAGCATCTCTGCTAAAAGAAAACGTTGGATTTAATGTCAGCCCAACCGCTTGGGACGCCTATCCGACTATCGGCCGAAATGGGACCTTCATTTCCGACAAACAAGGTATTACTGACATTATCGGCGATCTTCCTTCACAATCACCACTTACTATTGACAAAGCAAAGGCAGCTCAATTAGAAAACGCTTTTGGTCTCGAACACGGAGCGCTCCAAGAAGGATTTAAAATAAGACAGGTAGATAACATTAGAGAGCGCATGACCCGAAGCCCGTTGGAGGGTAACCAGTATTTTTTGGGGCCTGGGAACCATCTACCAGGCGGCGCGCCCGAAATGGTGATAGACTCTATTCCAACAGTCGATTCCAATGGAGTCACAACTTTGCTTGAGGTAATTGTAAAATGAACGGAGAACGATTCAGCGCCTTTGTAACTAAAGCAGATGGCAACATTATTCGTCTCAAGCTAAACGAGAACTCAATTTCAAACATACTATCTGATTTGGGTTTTGTTTACGATGAAACACTATCTGAATACACTTTGACCACATCTGGCGCTCAAGAAAAGGCCCGTGTTTTCGAAAAGCTTAGAGCAGCAGGCGTATGCTTCTCAGCCGGCAAGGAGTGGTGCCCAGCCGAGGTGTTTGAATACTTGAGAGATAAGGGACTGCTGAGTGGTAGTTTCAAGAAAATAAGCTGGCGCGGCCCTGATGACTACCATATTACTGTTGAGTGAAGAAAGACCCATTAGCCAATTTATTATCGTGAGATTTGTGGATTTTACAACCGTGCCCGCGCGCGAGAGAGATTATTAGGCCACTTCACAAAGTGGAAATACTGTGTTCTTGCATTATGGACGGTGCATGAGAAAGCTTGTACAAAGACCAGCTTCAAGCTGTGGCATCGACCCATCGCTGATAAAGGGCCAGCAACAGCATGGCTTGTGCTATTTTATGTGGCCTGAGTCAAATGCCGTAGGCGCACAATGCCAACATTGCCATACCATCATCTGGACAAATAGTCGAAAGAACCCTGCGCTTAATGCGCCCATTCCCGCAGGAACCCCTGAATGCGGTGAAGGCTACAGACTTTTTTACCACGAGAAGATCAAGAATTTTCTAGCATCGATACCGGCCTGCCCCAACTGCGGTAAGTCATGCCATGATCGATTCATTAACAACGTCCACTTCCCACGTTTTGAGGATGGCACCGAGTTCGACAGTAACAACGGCAACGTTGAGCTGATCAGCCTGAATCCTCAAGAAGTAACTGTTTGGTGGCTAGAAGAATGAGAGCGACCATTAGCTCGCTTGACCAAATCGATTTCAGTCATCTAAAAATCGATGAGAGAGAAGTCTGCTCACTTAATTACCAAATGTTCCCTAACAAACACAATAAGATTTTTATTAAGGGTAAACATCTTGCGTTTCACTCCTGTTTTTTATCGCCCTTTAAAGAACAATGGCGACAAACCCAATCGGAATACCCATTGGAAGCGCTAGGCTGGATTATTGATTCATTTGTAAACAAGCTATGGAATGAATCTGGCGCAGTTGACTTGATGTCAGAAAGTCTGTCCCTTGAAGAAGTCTTCGACGGAGAACGAGTTGGGATCTCCCCAATGGTTCATTGCTGTGCCGAAAATATCTTTGGTTATAACATTTGGAACGCATCACGCAAATGCCACATCGCTGGACTTCCACCCCAGAACTGGCACATCCCTCGCTATATGCTTCAGGATGAGGGTGTGATTGAACAGCTTCAACAGATTAATGCTGACTATCTGGCCGGTAAGTTTGATGATTTGGCACGTTCATAAACCAGCTTCAACATCAAAGCGTAGATTAGCATTGAGGCGATCTGATGCTTGATATTGACGAGCTCACCGGCTGGATTAAAATAAATCTCGCCCCCCTGTGTTGAAGCTAGATACGCCCATTCTGGATCTCGGCACCCTGCCTATTGTTGAACGACTTGATATGAACAACGGCTGGCGGCATGTGGTATTGGATTGCGAAAAGCTTCAATCTACCGCCATCTCCAGACTGACGCTAAGTTTTAACC
>JAGOCY010000342.1 GCA_017998495.1 Corallincola sp. | reverse complement strand
ATGCCGGCCTGCGTGAGGCGCTGGTCGATACCCTGGAGCTGGCTCATTTCGCGGTGCTAACGGCCGCCAGCGGCAGCGAGGCACTGGCTGTGCTGCGCGGCCATGCGGTTGATCTCATTGTCTCTGACGTCCAGATGGCCGATGGCGATGGCTTTGCCCTGCTGCATGGGGTGCGCCGCCAGTGGCCGCAGCTGCCGATCCTGTTGATGACCGCTTACGCCACTGTTGACGACGCGGTGCGGGCGATGCGAGAGGGGGCGACCGATTATCTGGCCAAGCCGTTTGCGCCCCAGGTACTGGTTAACATGGTTAGCCGCTATGCGCCCCAGCCACGTAGCGACAGGATCGAGCCGGTGGTGGCCGATGGGCGCAGCCGCGAGCTGCTGGCGCTGGCCTCCCGGGTGGCCGCCAGCGAGGCCAATGTCATGGTGCTCGGCCCCAGCGGTACCGGCAAAGAGGTGCTGGCGCGTTACATCCACCAGCAGTCGCCGCGGGCCGATGCCCCTTTTATCGCCATCAACTGCGCCGCCATCCCCGACAACATGCTGGAGGCCACCCTCTTTGGTTACGACAAAGGGGCCTTTACCGGTGCCCTGCAGGCCTGCCCCGGCAAGTTTGAGCAGGCCGACGGCGGCACCCTGTTGCTGGATGAGATCACCGAGATGGATCTCAATCTGCAGGCCAAGCTGCTGCGGGTGATCCAGGAGCGGGAAGTGGAACGGCTGGGCAGTCGCAAGACCATTCGCCTCAATGTGCGGGTGGTGGCCACCAGTAATCGCGATCTGCGACAGGCGGTGGCTGAAGGCCGCTTCCGTGAAGATCTCTACTATCGCCTCAACGTCTTCCCACTACGCTGGCCGGCGCTGGTTGAGCGGCCGGCCGATATTCTGCCGCTGGCCGAACATCTGCTGGCCCGTCACTGCGCCCGCAGCGGCCGCCGTCAACCTCTGCTGACCCCCGCCGCCCGTCAGCGGCTGCAGCAGCACAGCTGGCCGGGTAACGTGCGCGAGCTCGACAACGTCATTCAGCGGGCGCTGATCCTGGCCACGGGAGATCAGATCGACGACGAAGCGCTGCTGCTCGGTGACGAGCCGCTGACCATGGCTGCGGCCTCCTGCATGCCGCCGTTAGCGAACGCGGCTGACAGTGATGCCACCGAGCTTAATGATGAGCTGCGTGATCGCGAGCAGCAGGTGATCCTGACCATGCTCGACCGCTATCAGGGCAACCGCCAGAGTGTGGCCGAGCGTCTGGGTATCAGCCCCCGCACCCTGCGCTACAAGTTGGCGCGGATGCGCGAAGCCGGGATCCAGATCCCCGGTTAACTCCTTACCCTGTTGCGGGTGTTGCTGGCCATTACCCTCCGCCGGCCGGCCACCCGCTTTTTTTCGCGCCTGATCCCGTTTTGCCCGCTGTCACTCAGCCCTTGCCGATTGCTGGCAAGGCTTTTGCTTTAGTCCCTACATCGACAGTCTTTTGACGACCGGGGGACAGAATGCGTATCGACGCTAACCCACTACAGGCAGACATGCTGGCCATGTTGCGCGAAGCACGCAGCGGCCTGCCGGGGCTGGGCCAGGATCCGATGGCCGCGCTGGGTGGTGGTGCCAGCCCGGTATCCACCGTATCGCCGGCCGGTGAGCGCTTCGCCGTGATGCTGCGCCAAGCGGTCGACGGTGTGAACGACCTGCAGAAGACCAGCAGTGACATGCAGACCCGTTTCGATATGGGCGACCGCAGCCTCAGCCTGTCGGATGTGATGATTGCCTCGCAGAAATCCAGCATCGCTTTCACTGCCACCGTTCAGGTGCGCAACAAGCTGGTTGAAGCCTACAAAGAAGTGATGAGCATGACGGTCTGACCGTCAGCCTCGAGGAGAACTAAGCCGTGGCAGAAGCAACAACAGCAACGGGAATGGTCGTGGCCGGTGGCCATGACAGCACGCCGCCCCCCGCCGCCAAGGCCGAAGAGAGCAAATCTTCGTTCATGGCCAACCTGGGCTCCATCGATGTGCTGCGCCAGGTGGTGATCATTCTCACCCTGGCCATCTGTCTGGCTATCGCCGTGGTGGTGATGGTGTGGATCCAGGAGCCGGAGATGCGGCCGCTGGACAAGCTCGACACCCCCGAGCTGCTGCAGGCGCTGGACATCCTTGATGGCAGCAAGATCAAGTACAAGCTCGACAAGAGCACCATCTACATTCCGCTCGAACAGTACCAGCAGGTGAAGCTGTTGCTGGCGCGTGAAGGGCTGTCCCAAGAGCCCACCACCGGCAGCGAGATCCTGATGCAGGATATGGGCTTTGGCGTCAGCCAGCGGCTGGAGCGGGAGCGCTTGAACCTGTCGCGCGAGCAGACGCTGGCGCGCACCATCGAAGAACTGAAAAACGTCAAACGGGCGCGGGTATTGCTGGCCCTGCCCAAAGAATCACCGTTTTTGCGCCGTGAGCAGAAAGCCTCGGCCACCGTGGTGCTGACCATGCGTGGCAGCGCCAGCCTGACCCGCGAAGAGGTGGATTCGATTGTCGATATCGTCGCCTCGGCCGTGCATGGTCTGGAGCCGGCCCGGGTCACGGTGACCGACCAGAGTGGCCGCCTGCTCAACTCGGGCAGCCAGGACGCGGCCGCCGCCCAGAACCGCAAGGACTATGAGCTGGAGCGTCAGCGCGAGCGCGAATACCTGGAGAAGATCGACGCCATCCTGCTGCCGGTGGTGGGGCCGGGCAACTACACCGCCCAGGTGGATGTCGCCATGGATTTCACTGCCGTTGAGCAGACCGCCCGTCGTTTCAACCCCGACATGCCGGCGCTGCGCTCAGAGATGACGGTGGAGGAGAACTCGGTCGGTGGCGGCAGCTCCGGTATTCCTGGGGCATTGACCAACCAGCCGCCGATGAACAGCAATATCCCTGAAGAAGCGGCCGCTGGCGATGGCGCCAAAGCGGCGCCAGGGCGCTCGATGCGTGAAGCCACACGCAATTACGAGCTGGATCAGACCATCAGCCATACCCGCTCGCAGGTAGGCACGGTGCGTCGGGTCAGCGTGTCGGTGGCGGTGAACTACCTCAACGGCGTGGCTGGTGAAGACGGCAAAGTGGTGCCAGCGCCGCGTACGGCCGAAGAGCTGGCCAAA
>JAGOCY010000343.1 GCA_017998495.1 Corallincola sp. | reverse complement strand
CCCCAGTGACGAAGATCAGCCACAAGGCGGCCACCGCAAACAGCAAGTTGGCTGCCGGACCAGCGACCAGAATGGCCATGCGCTGGCCAACCGGCTTGGTATCAAAGCAGTACGGCCGCTCCTCGGCGCTGACCGGATCGACCCGGCCATCCAGCATGCGCACATAGCCACCGAGCGGAATCGGCGCTACGACAAACTCGGTGCCATGGCGGTCGGTGCGCGACCACAGCGCTTTACCAAATCCGATGGAGAAGCGTAACACCCTGACGCCACAGCGGCGGGCCACCCAGAAGTGGCCAAACTCATGCACCGTGACCAGCACGCCGATGGCCACGATAAACGAGAGCAGGGTCCACAGGCTGTCGAGAATCATGAGTGATAGTTATCCCGGTCGATGAGGCGGCGGGCCGCCTGGCGCGCCATTGTATCGACCGCTATGACCCCGTCCAAGCAAACAGGTTCAGCGCCACAATCAAGCGCCAGCACATCTGCGACCACGGCGGCGATGCTCGGGTAACTGATGCGGCCATCAAGAAACGCAGCAACGGCCTCTTCATTGGCCGCATTAAGTGCGGTACAGGCGGCCTGCCCACTCCAACAGGCCTGTTGGGCCAAGGCCAGGCAGGGGTAGCGCTGCAGATCAGGCTCGCTAAAACTGAGCTCACCCAGGCGGGCGAAATCCAGGGGCGCCACACCAGCGTCGATCCGCTCGGGGTAGCCCATGGCATGAGCAATCGGTGTGCGCATGTCGGGCCGACCGAGCTGGGCCAGCACCGAGCCGTCACGATACTGCACCATGGAGTGGATCAGGCTCTGCGGATGGATCACCACGGCCAGTTCATGGGGGCGGGTGTTGAACAGCCAGCGTGCTTCGATATATTCCAGCCCCTTGTTCATCATGGTCGCCGAATCAACCGATATCTTGCGCCCCATCTGCCAGTTGGGATGACGGCAGGCCTCGTCAGGAGTGACCGTGGCCAGCTCAGCCAGAGGGCGGCTCCGGAAAGGGCCTCCACTGCCGGTCAGCAAGATCTGATGAATGCCGTGGCCGGCGAGATCAGCACGCCCCGTGCTCTGCTGAACTGCCAACGGCAGACACTGAAAAATCGCGTTGTGCTCACTATCAATCGGTAGCAGCTCAGCACCACTGCTGGCCACGGCATCAATGAGCAGGCGACCGGAGGTCACCAACGCCTCTTTGTTGGCCAGCAACACCCGTTTGCCGGCCTTGACTGCCGCCATGGTTGGCAACAGACCAGCGGCGCCAACAATGGCCGCCATCACCACATCCACCTCAGCAGCGGACACAATTGGCAGCAGCGCCTCACTACCAGCTTCAACCTGGGTTGGACAGCGCAGCTCAGCCAGGCGCTGGCGTAATTGCCCGGCAGCGGCCACATCCGTCATCACCGCCACTGCGGGACCAAACTCGCAACAGATCGCCACCATCTCATCCACACTGCGCGCCGCGGTAACCGCATGCAGTTGCCAGTCAGCGGGATGGCGACGCACCAGATCAAGGGTGCTGCGTCCGATGGAACCGGTGGCGCCGAGCAGTGTCAGGCGTCTCACAGGCCCCCCAACCATAAGTAGCAAAGGGCGAAGATCGGCAAGGCGGCGCACAGGCTGTCGACGCGGTCAAGCAAACCACCATGCCCCGGCAGGATGCGCCCGGAATCCTTGATGCCGGCCATCCGCTTGAACATGCTTTCACTCAGGTCGCCGAACACGCTGATCACCGCAGCCGCACAGGCCGCGCCCACAAAGGACCAGCCGCCCCCCGGAGCCAGATTAAGCACCACCACCGCCAGCATGGCCGCCGCTAGAGCTGCCGCCATACCGCCGAAAAATCCCTCCCAGGTTTTACCAGGGCTGACCGCCGGCGACAGTTTGCGTTTGCCGAAACGACGACCCGCGAAATAGGCGCCGGAATCAGCACACCAGACGACAATCATGGTCGCCAGCAGCAAGCGGGGGCCAAGATGAGGCTCGGTCCCCTGTTCAAAGGCGGCAATGGCCACCACGGCAGCGCCAAAGGGAATCAGGGTAAACAGCCCGGCCAGCGACAGGGCGCTGCGATGGCGCCACACGCGGCGACCGCGGGGAAAAATCAGCACCCCGGCAACAGCTACCAGCCACCACAAGGCGCTGATCTGCCATAGGGGTAGCAGCCTGGCCATCAGCGCTGGCGGGTCTTCGACTATGCCACCCAGGCAAAGAGCGGCCAGGGTCAACACGGCAAACAGGGCAGCAAACAGCCCCTGATGGACGCGGGTGGGCTTACAGGCCAGCCGGGCCCATTCCCAGCCGCCAATGGCCACCACTGCCACCATCACCAACCCCAGATAGACGGGCGAGAGATAAAAGAGTGCGCCGATCACCAGCGGGATCAGCACCAGCGCCGTTACCACCCGTTGCCACAACATTAACAATCTCCTGTCATTGGCCACGGACCTGTTCACCGGTCTGACCAAACCGGCGTTCACGGCCAACGAAGGCATCAATGGCCGCTGCATAGGCAGCCTCGCCGAAATCGGGCCACAGCACCGGGGTGAAATAGAGCTCGGCATAGGCCAATTGCCACAGCAGGTAATTGCTGATGCGGCAATCACCACCGGTACGGATCAACAGATCCAGCTCCGGCTGGCCAGCCGTGGTCATAGCCGCGCTCAAACTGGACTCATCGATCTGCTCAATGGTCAGCTGGCCGTTCGCCACCTTGGCCGCCAACTGACGGGTCGCCTCAGTGATCTCCCAACGACCGCCGTAGTTAGCCGCAATATTGAGGGTCAGGCCGGTGTTGTCGGCCGTCGCTGCCTCCGCATCGCGAATACGGGCCTGCAGTTTGTCAGAGAAACGACTGACATCACCGATGATGCGCAAACGTACCCCGTTACTGTTGAGGCGCTTAACCTCTTTCTGCAACACCTTGAGGAACAGCTCCATTAGCAGCCCCACCTCATCGGCCGGCCGCCGCCAGTTCTCGCTGGAGAAGGCATAAAGGGTCAGCGATTGGATGCCCCACAGACGCGACAAGCGCACCACCTCGCGCACCGTCGCTACCCCAGCCTGATGACCAAACACCCGCAGCTTGCCGCGCTGCTGAGCCCAACGCCCATTGCCATCCATGAT
>JAGOCY010000341.1 GCA_017998495.1 Corallincola sp. | reverse complement strand
CTGCGTGACAGCCAGGGCAAACCGGCCGGTGGTATCGGCTGGTGGGCCCAGAAGATGGTGACCTTTGTCGATAACCACGACACCGGCCCCTCCGGCAGCTGCGGCAGCGGCCAGAACCTGTGGCCAGTGCCCTGTGGTGGCGTGATCCAGTCTTACGCTTACATCCTCACTCACCCGGGGATCCCGACCGTTTACTGGACGCACGTCTACGACTGGAACCTGCGCAACGAGATCAAGGCGATGATCGACATCCGTAAGCGTCAGGGGGTCACCAGCACTTCCAGCGTCGCTATCCAGGTGGCTGAAAACGGCCGCTATGCCGCCATCGTCAACGGCAAAGTGGCAGTCAAGATTGGCCCCAACGACTGGAGCCCGGGCGCTGGCTGGAAGCTCTCTGCTTACGGCTACCAGTACGCCATCTGGGAAAAGATCTAAGTCACTACGCCAAGGCTAATGAAGCCGACCTGCGGGTCGGCTTTTTTATTGCCGCCATGCGCCAAAAGTGACTAGTTATTCACTTCCGCTGCGGTCCAGCCTTGCTTTTTTCTGCCACGCTGGCACAGTGACCGGACCCTCACGCTCATCATCGTGGCGCCGCTCCCAGTCGGGCGGCAAGCTGGAGACTAGGCCCGTATGTGTTCGATTTTTGGCATTCTCGATCTCAAGAGCGACCCCGCGCTGCTGCGCAAGGACGCCCTGCGCCTGTCGGCGCTGATGCGTCACCGTGGCCCGGACTGGTCCGGTATCTACGCCACCGACAAGGCGATCCTGGCGCATGAGCGTCTCGCTATCGTCGATGTGAATAATGGTGCCCAGCCGCTCTTCAATGAAGCCAAAACCCACGTGCTGGCCGTTAACGGCGAAATCTACAATCACAAGGAACTGGCCGCCCGTCTGAGCCAGCCTTACGCCTTCCAGACCCAGTCTGACTGCGAAGTGATCCTGGCGCTCTATGCCGAGAAGGGCCCGGCCTTCCTCGACGAGCTGCTGGGCATGTTCGCCTTCATCCTTTATGACGCCGACCAGGACCGCTACCTGATCGCCCGCGACCACATGGGCATCATCCCGCTCTACTGGGGCCGCGACGCCCAGGGCAACTTCTACGTGGCCTCTGAGCTCAAGGCGCTGTCGCCGGTGTGTAACCACGTCGAAACCTTCCCGCCCGGCCACTACCTCGACAGCCGTGACGGCGAGATCAAGCGTTACTACCAGCGCGACTGGATGGAATACGCCAATGTCGCCAGCAACCAGACCAGCCGCGAGCAGCTGCGCGCCGCGCTGGAAGCCTCGGTCAAGAGCCACCTGATGTCGGACGTGCCTTACGGCGTGCTGCTCTCCGGTGGCCTCGACAGCTCGGTGATCTCGGCCATCGCCCAGAAGTTCGCCGCCCGCCGGGTGGAAGACGATGAGCAGAGCCAGGCCTGGTGGCCGCGTCTGCACAGCTTCGCGGTCGGCCTTAAAGGCTCGCCGGACCTGATCGCCGCCCAGGAAGTGGCCAACCACCTAGGCACCGTCCACCATGAAGTGCACTTCACCGTGCAGGAAGGTCTGGATGCGATCCGCGATGTTATCTACCACATCGAAACCTACGATGTGACCTCCATCCGCGCCTCGACGCCGATGTACCTGATGGCCCGCAAAATCAAGGCGATGGGCATCAAAATGGTGCTCTCCGGCGAAGGCTCTGACGAGATCTTCGGCGGCTACCTCTACTTCCACAAGGCGCCCAACGCCAAGGAGTTCCACGAGGAGCTGCTGCGCAAACTCAACGCCCTCTACCTGTACGACTGCCTGCGCGCCAACAAGGCGATGGCCGCTTGGGGGGTGGAAGCCCGCGTCCCCTTCCTCGACAAGGCGTTCATGGATGTGGCCATGCGCATCAATCCGCAGGACAAGATGTGCGGCAAGGGCAAGATCGAAAAGCATGTGCTGCGCGAATGCTTCGCCCACTACCTGCCAGAGAAGGTGGCTTGGCGTCAGAAGGAGCAGTTCTCCGATGGCGTGGGTTACAGCTGGATCGACAGCCTGAAAGAGCTGACCGAGCGTGAAGTAACTGACCAGATGATGGAGAGCGCCAAATTCCGCTTCCCGGTCAACACCCCGCTGTCGAAAGAGGCCTACTACTACCGCGCCATCTTCGAAGAGCATTTCGGCAATAACGAGTCGGTGATCCGCACTGTGCCTTATGGCAAGTCGGTGGCCTGCTCAACCGAAAAAGCACTGGAGTGGGACGAGGCGTTCAAGGCTCTCAACGATCCGTCGGGCCGTGCGGCCCTTGGCGTTCACAACGAAGCCTACAGCTAAGCGCGCGCCCAGCCTTGATGCCACGAGCCGCCCGCCCGGGCGGCTTTTTATTGTCTGGCTGAAAGATCCGGCAGCCGCCAGCGGTCATATCAGCTATAGCCCATATCGCTGCCGAGCCATCCATGCCCCGCCGCTATCAGCCGTCGTTACGCCTGCGTGAATCAGATATAACGCCGGAATCGGTTTATCTGTCACGCCGTCAGTGGCTGGCCCAAGTGGCCGCCGGCCTCACTTTTGCGGCTCTACCGGGCGCTGCTAACGCCTTTTGGGGCAAGGAGAACGCTCAGGCGCCGCGCCAGCCCCTTAAATTCAGCCAGCATCAGGGGCCCTGGCCCGGTAGTGAACTGACGCCCGAAGACAAGGTGACCAGCTACAACAACTTCTATGAGTTCGGTACCGCCAAGGATGACCCGGCCGCTAATGCCCAAGGGCTGCGCACCCGCCCCTGGACCCTGACCATCGACGGCCTGGTTGAACAGCCTGCCATCCTCGATATCGACCGCCTGCTCGGCTGGCCGCTGGAGGAGCGCATCTACCGCCTGCGCTGCGTAGAAGCCTGGTCGATGGTGATCCCGTGGATTGGCTTTCCCCTCGCCCGCCTGCTCGATCAGGTCAAGATCCTCGGTAGCGCCCGCTATCTGGCCTTCGAAACCCTGCATGATCCCGAGCAGATGCCGGGCCAGCGCAGTGCGCTGGTCGGCGGCAGCCTGCCCTGGCCCTATGTGGAGGGGTTACGGCTGGACGAGGCCCGCCATCCACTGACCCTGATCGCCGTTGGCCTCTACGGCCGTACCCTGCCCCCCCAGAACGGCGCACCGCTGCGCTTGGTGGTGCCCTG
>JAGOCY010000340.1 GCA_017998495.1 Corallincola sp. | reverse complement strand
GGTCGATCAGGTCGTTGGCGAGGTATTCGGCTTCGAAGGTGATGCCATCCTTGCGCTTTTCATCGTTGGTCATCAGCTCGGGCTGGTGTTGGCGCAGCCATGCCAGCAGCGGCACCATGATCTGATCTGGGTGGCCGGCAAAGTCTTCGACACCGATGGTCAGCGGGTATTGCCACTCGAAAGAGAGTGAGCTGGCACCGGTGCTTTCGACATTACCCGGGGCGATGAAGAGGTGCAGTTTGTCCGGGTTTGTCTTGAGGTGCGGTACGCAGCGAGTAAGCACCTCACGGATCTGTTTTGGCTTTTCCATCTTCGATCCCTTGTTGTTGATGCCTTTGCTGGCAGGTGATGATGCTATCGACCTTGGCGGCGCAACTGGCCCAGGCGGTCTCGGTCTGGGTCAGTTGGTCGAGCAGGTCGCCGTTATGGGTTGGGCTGGCCGGTGGCAGTTGGCAGGGGGTCACCCCCTGACAGGTGAGCCTGATAGTCAGCGGCGCCGGTGAGGGCGGGGCGCTGGAGCAGCCTGATAACAGGAGCAGGCAGAGGGCGATCAGCCCAAGTCCGAAGTTCATCATTTTCACGTTTTAGCCTCTTGATGGTTTCAGCGCGGGTGGCGGCGGTCATCGACAGGTCACCGAGCTGGCTTTGCAGTTTGGCCGCGGCGGTTGCTTGGGTATCCAGTTCGGTTTTCAGGGTGTTGATCGTGGTGTCTTTGCCCTGTTCCCGCTGCTCAGCCTCTTTGGCCTTGTCATCTGCGGCCTTGAGGTCACTTTCCAAGGTGGAGACCTTCCCCTTGGCGGTCGCGGCCGAGGTCGCCGCCCAGCCCCAGCCGCCCAAGGCGATGGCCAAGGCCAGCAGCAGCCAGGTGAGGGGGGAGCGCAGGAGGTTAAGCCACATAATCGATCCCCCAGAAATCCATACCCTCAGCGCTCAGGACGCTGTTGCACGGCATTACCACCACCGTATCAACAAAGGTTTCTGCCTTGGCGAGCAGCTGGTTGATCACTCTGTCGCCCGAGGCTTTCATCAGGTCGAAACCCGGGCGCGGGGTGGTCGTGTAGTAGCCGTTCGGCATGATGGGTATATCAAGCTGGTTCTCATACCAATCAAACTCGTCAAAGAACCAACAGGCGTCGCTGTCTTTGATGAGAGCTTCCAGAATTTCCCGTTCGGCTTGGGGAAGCTCGTTTCTGCGGTTGATGTTGAGCAGGTCGCAGCTGGTGACGTATGCCCCTTTGACCTTGCTGGCAATGTCCAGAAACATCCACAGGTGCTCTTTATCCAGCGGCGACGACAGCACGATGACCACCTTTTTTCTTTCCTGCCGCTTCTTGTTCGCGGCGGCTATCAGACGGGTGGTTTTGCCCGTCATCCGGCCTGTGATTTCAATGTGCATCAGCCACCTCCTTCACCGGATAGACCTTGGCGAAGTGCTCAAACGCCTTGGCTAACTTGGTGTCGTAGTCATTGTCCTTAAACGCTGGGCCGTTGTAGCGGCGGGCGAAGTCGGCCCATTTACGCCCCTGCAGCGCTTTATGCATGGCGGGGTCTTGCTGGATGAAGCGGCACAGGGCAGTGAGGTGTTCGACTTCGCTGCGCTGCATGGCCGCCTGCCAGTCGGTCGCCCCGGCAAAACCCAGCGGCTGCCAGTGGTAGCCCATGATCTGGAACATGCCCCAGCTGGCCGACTCGATGGCCGCATCCCGATGCAGGCTGATGGCCAGTTGCAGCCGCTCCCACTCGGCCGACCCGCCCGCATAGCCGCCGCGCTTGGGGTTGACCAGATTGGGGTAATTGGTGGCCAGTTGGTCGGCGGCCGCCTTGCCCAGGTGTTTGGTGAGCTGCTTGTAGAACACATGCCGCTCGAACAGCACCACCGGGCGCTGAGCCTGGGTGAAGCCTTCACCGATGCTTTCGACCTGGGCGACGGTGGCCATGGTGGCCAGCGGCACGGCCAGCAGATCGGCACCCGCCTGCATGTGGTTGACGGTGAGCTGGTTGCCGCGCTCGCTGCCGAGCAGGGCGGCCATGGTACGCGGGCCAGCCTGACCGATGGCGGTGATCATGTAATCCCGCTGAAACTCGATCAGGGCCTGCTCGGTGGCCTCACCAAACCAGCTATCGACTGCCACCGGATAACCGATAGCGGTGAGGCGGCGCTGCAGGTCGGCCACGGCGGTACCGGTATCCCCTTTTTTCAGGCTCATGGCTGGTACCTCCCGTTGAGGTGGCTGGCGGTGGTTGGTTGATGGCGGCGGCGCGGTAGCAGGCGCATGACTGAACCGCGTGAACCGATCAGGGCGGTGAGCAGGACGGCGGCCAGTAGCACGGCGGCGGGGTCAGGCGCTGGCAGGACACCCAGCAGGGCGCGCAGCGGGACAGAGCCCGCCGCCACGGTGATGACCCATGCCAGCAGGGCGGGAATGGGGCGATAGTCGCCCCCGTTGCGGTTGAAGGTTGCAAGGCGCAGAGCGATCGCTGCGCAGATCATGGCGTAGAGGATGGTCAGCATGTCAGCCCCCTTTGCGTAGTTTGAACAAGTCTTCCGGCGCTTTGCGCAACGCCCATTGCAGCAAGTGGACTGCCATGGCCGATGCCAGCAAGGCACCGATTGCCCTTGGACTGCCTGCTGCCTTGGTCGGGAGGAGCGTTGTTACGATTGCGGCGACCTGATCGGCAAACAGGATCCCGATGATGAATGCCGCGACGAACAGCCCCGCTTTGCGCAAGTTGCCGAGTTCGGTGGTGGTGGCGATGAACACCATGGCCCCGGCAAACGCTGCCAGTACCACTTCGATGTCAAGGCCAGGGAACAGCGACAGCAGCGCCAGCCCGGTGAGGGTGCTGGTTGCTGCACTGGATGAGATCGGTTCTGGCATCGTGCTCTCCTGTTGTTATCGTTTGCTGCCGTAGTGGCGAGCGGTTTGGAATTCGTGAATGGTCTGGCAGTCGGCACAGCGTTCGCAGCCCCGGATCGCTTCTCTGCGCGCCTGCGGGATGGGGTTTTCACAGTCGATGCAGTAGTGGGGGCCAGTGCCGCTGATACGGGCGGCGTGGATGCGGGCCGCCAGTTGCTGCACGCTGATGTTGGCCAGTCGTTCGAGTTCGTCGTCGAGGCGGCTCATGTCGGTGTTCTCATGGGT
>JAGOCY010000339.1 GCA_017998495.1 Corallincola sp. | reverse complement strand
GGCCGGGCTCAAGGCCAAAGACGCGGCCTTGGGCGAGATCGTGCTCACCGACGTCTGCCCCTACACCCTGGGTACCGAAGTCAATGGCCCGGATGGCAAGAGTGGCGGCTACTTTCTGCCGATCATTGAGCGCAATAGCACTGTGCCGGTGTCGGTCGAACGCTCGGTGGTCACCGCCAGCGATAACCAGCAGGTGGTGCGGGTGGCGATCTACCAGGGCGAAAGCCGGCTGGTGGCCAACAACATCTATCTGGGCGAGCTGGAAGTGCCGGTGCCGCCCGGCCCTGAGGGCAAAGAGCGGGTTGATATTCGCTACAGCTACGACATGAACGGTCTGCTGGCGGTGGATGTGACTGTGGCCTCGACCGGCCACAAGGCCAACAAGGTGATTGAGCAGGCCCCCGGTGCCTTGAGCGCTATCCAGAAGGCCGAAGCCCTGGCCCGCCTCGACAAGCTCAAATTTCACCCGCGTGACCAGGAGGAAAACCGTGCCCTGCTGGCCCGTGGTGAGCGCGTCTACCAAAGCAGCCTTGGCGATCAACGTCAGTATGTGGCCAACGTACTGGGTGAATTCGACAAGGTGCTGGAGCGCCAGAACCCGCAGGAGATAGCCAAGTTGCGTGCCAAGGTGAGCGAGATGCTCGACCAGCTCGATCGCGACAACTGGCTGTAACGCCAACCGGCAGTAAGGAATAACGGTATGTGGTTGGACTGGCAGCAGTTGGGAGTTGAACCCACCCTCGATCAACGAGCGATCAAGCGTGCCTATGCCGTTCGCCTCAAACAATGCCGGCCGGATGAACAGCCGGAGGCGTTCCAGCGGCTCCATGCGGCCTACAAACAGGCGCTGGAGTGGGCTGCCTGGCAGGCGCACCAACTGACAGAGGCGGCCGAACACAGTGACGCCGACGACGATCGCCAGCAACAGCCAGTGCCTGCTGCCAGCACCGATGGAACGGACTGCAGCCAGCAGGAGACAACGCCCCTGCCCAGTGCCGAGATCCTCACCCTGCCCTTGACCGCATCGCTTACCAGCAGCCCCAGCGATGAGCTGGCATTGCCGCAGCTCAACAGCGCCGAGGCGCTGACGCAAGAGGATGAACACCTGCCGGCCAGCCTGGTAGCTGACGCCACAGTTTTCGATGACAACCTGCCGCAAACACCGCCAGTCCTTGATCAGCCACCCGCCGCGTCAGCGGACCATGCCGAGGCGCTGGCCTCACCCGTGCCAACGACCGCGGCAGTTGAGGCCGAACCGCCCACGACCAACCCCTACGCCGAAGAGGGTAACCGCCTGCTGGCCTTGGTTGATGCCCTGCTCGCGGCCCCCAAACGTGCCGTGATCCCCGCCAACTGGCACTTTTTAGGGACATCGCCGCTGCTGCTTGATCTCAACTTCAACTGGCAGTTAGGGGCACGAGTGTGCGAGCGAGTGGCCACCTATAACCTCGCCCATGAACCTCCCAGCCGCAAAAGCCGACGAGCCGACATGCGCCTGGGGGCCGGTGTATTGCGCACCCTGGATCTCTATTTCAACTGGCAGCATAACCGCGACCATCTGGAGCGCGCCTTGGGCCAGGAACACTGTGACGCGGCACTGCGCACCCTAACCGAGCCGCGCTTGACCAATACTGTCAGCGCAGACGCCATTCGTGGCGGCAAACTGCTGCTCAACGATGAAGGCAGCGCGGCACGAGGCGAGATCCTTTGGTACAACGCTAATGCCTGGAAGCGGGCCGCCGCAGTTATTGTCGATTTGGCGCTAGTCGCGATACCGCTACAGCTGATCTACTGGCTGGCTGGCCTGCTGGGCGATGGTATTCAGGATCTGCTACCCAACGCATGGCTGGGCATTCTGGCCGTCTTCGCCGAGGACAACAGCCTGCCGGTGGCCACCGTTTTGAACCTGCACTTCAAGGCGATGCTGCTGGCGGTTGCTTATCTTTGTCTGTGCTGGCTATGCGAGGCGGGTAAGCACGCTGCATCTCCCGGCAAACGGTTGCTGGGGCTGCGCCTCTATGCCGAGGGGATGAAGAAAGTGGGCTATATCCACGCGGTGGTACGCACCCTGATGCTGATCTTCACCAGCCTGGGCAGCTACCTCACCCTGCTGGTCAACCTGTTTATGGGCAAGCGTTTCTTGCACGACCTGCTTAGCCGCACCGTTGTTATTGACGTAAACCTGAGCCACAAGCGCCACGACCCGTTCCGCTATCGCCAGGAGATGCGCTGGAAACGGCGCCTGGCCGTGCACAAAACGCTGGCGACCCTGCTCTATCTGAGCCCGGTGTGGATGTTGCTCGCTTTTGTCTGGTTTCAGATCCAACTCGTTACCGATGCCTGGCACTTGGGCCTGAATCAAAGCCAGACAACGGCGGGTATTTTCGGCATCGGGTTGACGCTGTGGGCGATTCGCCACGGAATAGCCAAACTGTTGGAACGGCTTGCCTGATCGGTGCCGCAGTTCGCTGTTACTCGCTACGGAGTTAACCCATGCCCCAAAGCCTTAGCCATCGCCTGGCCCAGCTGTTCGCCGCTCTGCCCCAGGTGGGCGCTGTGGCCCTGGGTGGCTCCATGGCCAGCGGTCTGAGTGACGAGACCTCGGATCTCGACCTCTATGTGTTCACCAACGGCGAGATCCCGCTCAGTGAGCGCCAGGCCCTGGTCAATGCCGCTGGCGGCGCCAGCCGGGCCGATCTGGGGCTCAACTACTGGGGACCGGGCGATCAATGGTTTGACGCCCAGTCGGGGGTCGAGGTGGATGTGGTCTACTTCGATTGCCTGTGGTTTGAAGGGCAGCTGCGCCTGCTGCTGGAGCAGCATCAACCCGCCGCTGGCTACACCACCTGTCTGTGGCATATCGGCCGCACCCTGCGCTCGCTACATGATCCCCAGGGCTGGCTGGGCTGGGTGCAGCAGTTCTGCCAGCAGCCCTACCCTGAGCCGCTGCGCCAGGCGATCATCCACCATAACCAGCCGCTGCTCGCCACCATCATTCCGGCCTGGCGCCAACAGCTGAAAAAGGCGCTGGCGCGCCACGATCTGGTCAGCCTCAACCATCGGCTGGCGGCGCTGCTGGCCAGCTATTTCGACATTCTGTTCGCCCTCAACCGCCACACCCATCCCGGTGAGAAACGGCTGCTCAGCC
>JAGOCY010000338.1 GCA_017998495.1 Corallincola sp. | reverse complement strand
CTATGAGGGCTCGTTCTTTACTGCCCTGTGGGTTAACCCCGATACCCTGCTGGTGGCCGGTCTGCGTGGCCACCTCTACCGCTATGAGCTGATGGCCAACCGTTGGACGGCGATCCCGGTCAAGGGGGAGCGCCATATCAACCGCTTGCAGCCGTTGGATGGAGAGCGGGTGCTGGCCCTGGGCAATGCTGGCCAGATCACGGTGGTGGAGTGGGCCAGCGGCCAGGTCCACACCGATATGGTGAGTGATGGCCCTGATCTCTTCGCCGCCACTGTGGCTGGCAACCTGTTGACCCTGGCCAGCTCCGCCGGCCTGATCCAGCATCAGCTGGTTACCCCTGAAGTGAAGTAAGCGCCATGACCCTTTCCCGCCTGATCGATGCCATTGAACTGACGGTGTTCCGCCGGCGCAACTGGGTGGTGGCGCTGTTTGGCCTCGTCACCCTGCTGCTGCTGTGGTCGGCGACTCAGCTGCGGCTGGACGCCGGCTTCATCAAAAACATCCCGATTCACCACCCCTACATGCAGACCTACCTCAACCATCAGAAGGACTTTGGCGGCGCCAACAGCATTCTGATCGCGGTTGAGGACAGCTCCGGCAACATCTACAACCCGGAGTTCTTTGCCACCCTCAAGGGGGTGCATGACGCCCTGTTCTTTATCCCCGGGGTCGACCGCGCCCAGGTCAAGTCCCTCTATTCGCCCAGCACCCGTTATCTCGAGGTGGTGGAAGATGGCTTTGAAGGGGGGCCGGTGATCCCGGCCGATTTCCATCCGGATGAAGAGGGGCTGGCCCAGGTCGCCGCCAATGTCGAGAAAGCCGGAGTCCGTGGCCGGCTGGTGGCCACCGATGGCCGCGCCGCCATGGTTCAGGCCCAGCTGCAGGAGATCGATCCTGAAACCGGCCACAAGCTGGATCTGCTGGAGCTGGAAGACCGGCTGGAGGCGGAGATCCGCGAGCGCTTTGAGAGTGACAGGTTCCAGATCCATATCATCGGCTTCGCCAAGATGATGGGCGATATCGCCGCCGGTGCCCGTGGTGTGGTGCTGTTCTTCGGCGTGGCCTTGCTGATCACCGCGCTGTTGGTCTACACCTTCTGCCGCAACTGGTTGCTGACCCTGCTGCCGCTCGGCTGCTCGCTGATGGGGGTGGTGTGGCAGATCGGCCTGCTTAATGTCATCGGCTTTGGCCTCGACCCGATGTCGATTCTGGTGCCATTTCTGGTGTTTGCCATCGGTGTCAGCCATGGGGTGCAGATGATCAATGCCACCGGTCGTGAACTGGCCCGTGGTCTGGATACCACCCGTGCCGCTCAGGTAGCCTTCCGCTCGCTACTGATTCCTGGTGGTATCGCCTTGCTGTCGGACACCATCGGCTTTATCACCATTCTGTCGATCGATATCGGCATTATTCAGGAGCTGGCGATTGCCGCCAGTCTTGGGGTGGCGGTGCTGATCCTGACCAACCTGCTGCTGCTGCCACTGCTCATCTCCTATTGCCGGGTCAAGCCACAGCCACAGCGGGGCGAAGGCAGCCATCGCTGCTTCCAGCTGGTGGCCAACTTTGCCCGTCGCCGTTTCGCCTACCCGATGCTGGTGGTGGCCCTGCTGCTGTTTGTCGGCGCCGCCATGGTGGCCCGTCAGGTGCAGATCGGCGACACCGAGCGTGGCGCCCCGCAGCTGCATGAGAGCCACAGATACAACCAGGACACCTTCTTTATCACCGACCATTTCACCGTCAGCGTCGACATTCTCACCGTGATCGTCGAGGCCGAGCCGGAGTCCTGTACCTATTTCGCCACCATGGATGCCATCGATCAGTTCCAGTGGCGGATGGCCAATGTTGAAGGGGTGCAATCGGTGGTCAGCCTGCCCTCCATCGCCAAGCAGGTGAACGCTGGCTTTAACGAGGGCAATGGCAAGTGGCAGGTGCTGCCGCGCAACACCGCCACCCTGGTGCAGTCGGTGTCCCATGTGCCCACCTCATCGGGGCTGCTTAACGGTAACTGCAGCGTGATGCCGGTCTATGTATTTATGGATGACCACAAGGCCGAGACCATCGACCGGGTGGTGGCGGCGGTGAAGCAATATGGCGCCGAGTTCGGCAACGACCAGCTCAAGTTCCAGCTGGCGTCTGGGCCGGTAGGGGTGATGGCAGCCAAGAATGAAGCGGTCAAGGCCGCCCAGCGGCCGATGCTGCTCTATGTCTATGGTGCGGTGATCCTGCTCTGTCTGGTCACCTTCCGCTCGCTGCGGGCGACAGCGGCGGTGATCCTGCCGCTGGTGATCGTCTCGACCCTGGCCGAGGCGGTGATGGTGTGGCTCAACGTCGGCCTGACCGTCTCCACTCTGCCGGTGGTGGCGCTGGGGGTAGGCATCGGTGTCGATTATGGCATCTACATCCTCTCCACCATGGGCGAGCGCTTGAACCGGGGTGACAGCGTGCATAGCGCCTATCTGGCGGCACTACACGAGCGCGGCAACGCGGTGCTCTTTACCGGTCTGACCCTGGCCATCGGCGTCAGCACCTGGTTCTTCTCCGATCTCAAGTTCCAGGTCGACATGGGGGTGCTGCTTACCTTCATGTTCCTGGTCAACATGGTGGCCGCGGTGGTGCTGCTGCCAGCCTTCTGCGCCCTGTTCTGGCCCCGTCAACATGGTGTGGCCAAAGCGCTGTAACGCCAGCCTGACGCCGTCGTAGCCGCCCGGCTACGACGGCTGTCGCAATAATGGCAGTCGTTGTCGCTATCCCGACTTAACGCTCATAACTGCTTGTCTATCCTTGTGCTGCAGCCATTGCGCAACGAGGTTCATGCATGCCGGTCGAGTCTGCCCAGCTGTGGGTACTCAAGGACAATATCAACGCGCTGGCCAGCGCCCGTCTGGGTGGCGACGAAGCGCCGGCCTTTACCGCCATGGTCGACCGCCTGCTGCGCAGCGCCGCCTATGACGAACTGCGCAACCGCAGCGATGGCGAGCTCTACAGTGCGCTGTTGGCGCTGTGGCGGGCGCTGCAGGGCGGCCATAGCCCCCATATCAGCGTCATTAACCCGGAACTGGGGCGTGATGGCTGGCACTCCAACCGCACCGCCATCCAGCTGATCTGCCGCGATATGCCTTTCGTGGTGGATTCGGTGCGCATGACCCTGGCT
>JAGOCY010000337.1 GCA_017998495.1 Corallincola sp. | reverse complement strand
GGGTCTGTCCCTCATGGGTTGCAGTCGCATAGAGGAACACCGCCACCGCCAGCGCTACCGCGGATTGCCAGAAATACTTCCAGCGTGCGATCAGGCCGTCGGTATTCTTGCGCACCACCTTGAGGTAATCGTCGGCAAAGCCGATGGCGCCATAGGCACCCAGCACAAACAGCACCAGCCAGACATAAGGGTTGTCGAGGCGGCACCAGAGCAGCACAGACGTGAAAATCGCAGCAATGATCATCAGGCCACCCATGGTCGGGGTACCCCGCTTGCTGAGGTGGGACTCGGGACCGTCGTTGCGGATCACTTGACCGAATTTCAGGATCTGCAGGCGACGGATCAGGCGTGGCCCCATCCAGAGGGCAACCCCCAGTCCGGTAATGATCGACAGGATGGCGCGAAACGTCAGGTAGGAGAAGACGTTGAAGAAGGTGAAGTGCGGGGTGAGCAGTTCGGCCAGCCAGACTAGCATGTGGCTGACTCCTGACGGTCTTTGACCATCTCGACGATATCTTCCATGCGGGAGCCACGTGCCCCCTTGACCAGAATCGAAATTTCCTGATGTGTATTTATCATTTGCGCAAGCACTTCAAACAACGACGCCTTGTTATCGAAATGTCGGCCCGCCGCGGCATCTGCGGTGTGGCGACTATCTTCACCCACTGTCAGCACGGCATCCAGACCGCACTCGCGGGCATGACGGCCAACCCGGGCGTGTTGCTCGGCAGACTCCTCACCCAGTTCCCGCATATCACCGAACACCAGCACCTTGAAGCCGCTCATGGCGGTCAGGGCATCGATGCCCGCCAGCACGGACTCCACGCTGGCATTGTAGGTATCATCCACCAGAGTCAGCCCCCCCCAGCGCTGCACGCAGAAGCGCCCCTTGACCGGTGCCATCTGTTCCAGCCCCGCCTTGACGGAGCCGAGGGATGCGCCGAGGGCCAGACAGCCCGCGGCGGCAGCCAACGCATTGGCCACGTTGTGGCGACCCGGGATCGCCAGAGTCAGGCTCAGCTCACCCTGCGGGGTCACCATCACGAACTCGGCACAACCTTGTTCGTTGAGTACAAGGTTGCGCGCGTGGAACGGCTGGCTCTGATCGTCGATGGAGAAGGCGCACTGAATGCCACGCTCACGCCACTTCGGCCAGAATTCGTTGTCGGCGTTGACGATGGCGGTGCCACCCTCGCTCAAGCCCTCAAAGATTTCGCTCTTAGCGTGGAACACCCCTTCCAGCGAGCCGAAGCCCTCCAGATGGGCCGCCGCCACGTTGTTGATGATGGCGGCATCGGGTTTGGCCAGTGAAGTAGTCCAGGCGATCTCGCCCGGATGGTTGGCTCCCAGCTCCATCACTGCAAACTTGTGTTGCGGTTCGAGGCGCAGCAGGGTGAGCGGCACGCCCACCTCGTTGTTGAAGTTACCAGCGGTGGCCAGCACCTCTCCTTCATGACGCAGGATGGCGGTGGCCATCTCCTTCACCGTGGTCTTGCCGCAGCTGCCAGTGATAGCCAGCACTTTAGGGTTGATGCGCTCACGCACCAGTCTGCCGAGATGGCCCAGCCCCTTGAGGGTATCGGCTACCACCAGTTGGGGAATGGCCAGCGGCAGTTCGTGCTCGACCAGCAGGGCAGAGGCCCCTGCAGCCAGCGCCTGATCGCAAAAGTCGTGGGCATCGAAGCGCTCGCCGCGCAGTGCAACAAACAGAGCGCCAGCACCCAGAGTACGGGTATCGGTGCTGACTGCAGTAATCTCGCCATCTTCACCAATCAGACGGGCATCGAGTACCTGCGCCAGGTCGGCAAGCCTGAGGGTCATCATTTGAATGACTCCATTAATGTGTGCAAAGCAGCGGCGACGGTTTCCCTATCGCTATAGTGCCGCTTGTCGGTTCCAATGATCTGATAATCCTCGTGACCCTTACCGGCCACCAGGATAATGTCCTGTTTGCTCGCCTGACCGATGGCCAGCGCAATCGCCTTGACCCGGTCGTGCTCCACCTGCACAGCAGCAGGATCGCGAAGACCCGCCACCATGTCGGCCATGATCCGGGCCGGCTCCTCGGTACGGGGATTGTCGTCGGTCAGGATCACGCGATCCGCATACTGCTCGGCCATGGCGGCCATCATGGGGCGCTTGCCGCGATCGCGGTCGCCACCACAACCAATCAGGCACCATAGCTGCCCTGTGCAATGCACCCGCAGGGCCTGCAATGCCTTCTCCAGCGCGTCCGGTGTGTGGGCGTAATCGACCACCGCCAGCGGCGTATCGCCACCGCCAAAACACTCCATGCGACCGGTTACCGGCTGCAATTTCGGGGCCGTTGCCAGTAGCTCATGGAAGTCATAGCCGAGCACCAGCATCACGCCCATCGCGGCCAGCACATTGCTGACGTTGAAGCGCCCGAGCAAGGGGGCGGATAATACACCATTCCCCCAGCTGGAGTTAATCTGCGCGCGAAAACCTTGCTGGTGAAAATCGAGCTGCTGCGCCGTTAATTGACGGCCAGAATGGTGTTCAATCGGGCCATTAACGCTGAACGCCACCGCTGCCGGATATTTTTCGATCCACTTGGCACCCAGCTCGTCATCACGGTTGATCACCGCATTCGACTCATCGACCAGCTGCAGCAACTGCTCTTTGGCCGCGCCATAGGCTTCCATGGTGCCGTGGTAGTCGAGGTGATCCCGGCTCAGGTTGGTGAAAACGGCAGCGGCAAACGGCAGTGCGGCAACACGGTGCTGCACAAGACCATGGCTGGAGACCTCCATCGCCACCAGATCCGCCCCCTGCGATTGCAGCGCAGCCAGATTGGCTTGCACCTGCACGGCGCTACCGGTGGTATTTTCCGCTTCGATCAGATTGCCAAACAGGCCGTTGCCGATGGTCCCCATCACACCCGCCTTGCCACCCAGCAGGGTGCGCCAGTTGGCGACCAGCAGTGCCGTAGTGCTCTTGCCGTTGGTGCCGGTGATCCCCACCAGTTGCAGCTTGTTCGCTGGCTGGTCGTAGAAGGTACCTGCGAGTACTGAGAGGTGAGCGGGCAGATCCCGCATCCCGATACAGGGAACCGGAGTCGATGGTGGGATAAATTCACCATCCTCCTCAAACACAACAGCGGTCGCTCCCTGAGCCACCGCCTGTTCGATAAACCG
>JAGOCY010000336.1 GCA_017998495.1 Corallincola sp. | reverse complement strand
CTTGCCGGCGTATGCGGCGGCATAAGCCGCATCGACCTGGGCCGCCGTGGTGCCAGCGGCCAGCTGCACGGCGATGGTGGCGACAATGCCGCGCGGAAAATTGCCAAGGTGGGGGGTGAACACCACCGGCCGCCCCAGATGGCGGCTGATCTCCGGCTGGTGACGATGGGCCAGCACGCCGTAGGGGTTGTAGCTCACTTCGCAGAAGCTGTTGGTCAGGGTGGCCTTACGGCCAGCACCCGAGACACCGCTGACCGCGCTGATGGCCGGCACAAAACCGGGGGCGATAAGGCCAGCGGCCTCCAGCGGCTTGAGCGCCAGCAGGCTGGCGGTCGGGTAACAACCCGGTACCGCGATCAGTCGCGCCCCTTTGATGGCGTCGGCGTTCCACTCCACCAGCCCGTAAACCGCCTCATTGAGCAGCTCCGGGAACTGATGGTCAAAACCGTAATGAGCGCTGTAGGGGGGCGCATCGTTGAAGCGGAAGGCGGCCGACAGATCGAACACAGTGGCGCCAGCTGCCAGCAGGCGCGGCGCATAATCGTGGCTAACCTTGTGCTCGGTGGCGAGAAAGACGATCTGGGCACGGCTGGCCACCTGCTCGATAGCATCATCGGCCAGCGGCTCAAGCACGCCATCGACCACCCCGAGCAGAGTGCGATGGAGGCTGGCCAGCGGCTTGCCGGCATCACTGCTGCCTGCCGACACATAGAGGCCAGCCAGCTGCAGCTGCGGGTGGCGGCTGATCATCACCGCCAGCTCTGCGCCGGTATAGCCACTGGCGCCGATGATCGCGCAGGTCAATGCCATCTCTCATCCCCTCGTCAAAACCGCCATGGTCAGCCGCGATTGCGACAGCCCCATGACAACGAAAGCCGCAGGGCAGCGGCGAAGGGGCACAGGCTAATTCACCCCAAATTTTTATTCAACATTTGTGCATGAATATCTTTGCACCCTTGCCGCCGGCTGTTGTTCGGCCTTTACTGTCCGCCCCCTTCCCCCCACCGATTCTATTCACTATCATCCGGATTCGGTCCGCCTGTTGCGGTACCACCGGATGCGCCTGCAGCAGGCGCCCTCACTCGTGCGCGGCTAACGGGGATATCCATGGATAAATATGCAGCTCTACGCAGCAATGTGAGCTTTCTCGGCTCGCTGGTTGGCAAGGCGATGCGCTCCCACCTGGGCGATGAGTTCCTCAACAAGATTGAGACCATTCGCCTGCTGTCGAAAGGCGCCCGTGGCGGCTCAACTGAGGATGGCGAAAAGCTGGTAGCCCTGCTCAATGGCCTGTCCGACAGCGAGATGCTGCCGGTGGCCAAGGCCTTCAATCTGTTTCTGGCGCTGGCCAACACCGCTGAGCAGCAGCACGGCATCTCACGCGCTGGCTCCGGTGATGTCCACCGCCCGCAGCCGGTGGAAAAACTGCTGGCCCGGCTGAAAGACAAAGGGCTGAGCGCCAGCGAGGTGAGCGAGGCAATCGGCCAGCTCAACATTGAAGTGGTGCTTACTGCTCACCCCACCGAAGTGTCGCGCCGCACCATGATCCACAAGTTCATCGAGGGGGCCAACGCCCTGGCTGAACTGGAGAATCCGCAGCTCGATCAGCGCGACCGCCGCCGCATCCGCGACCGTCTGGAACAGCTGATCACCCAGGCCTGGCACACCGACGACATCCGCACCCAGCGCCCGACCCCGGTTGATGAAGCCAAATGGGGCTTTGCCGTGGCCGAAGCCTCGCTGTGGCAGGCAGTGCCCGATTTTCTGCGCGATCTGACCGACGCCGTGCGCGACCAGTTTGGCGCCGAGGCGCCAGCGGTGCTCAAATGCCCCATCACCTTTGCCAGCTGGATGGGCGGCGACCGCGACGGCAACCCCTTCGTCACCGCCAAGGTCACCCGCCGCGTGCTGCTGCTGGCACGCTGGCAGGCGGTTGACCTCTACCTGCGCGATCTGGCGCCACTGATCACCGAACTGTCGATGACCGACTGCAGCCCAGCGCTGCGCGCAGTCGCCGGCGACAGCCACGAGCCCTATCGCTACGTACTCAAACAGCTGCGCGAACAGTTGGCCAACACCCGCACCGCCATCGAAGCCCAGCTGGATGGCGAAAGCGTGCGTGGCGGCGGCCTGCTCAGCTGCGACGACGAGCTGATCCAGCCGCTGCAGCTCTGTTACGACTCGCTGCATGCCTGTGGCATGGGCGCCATTGCCGATGGCCCGCTGCTCGACAGCCTGCGCCGCGCTTACTGCTTTGGCCTCAACCTGCTGCGCCTCGATATCCGCCAGGACTCTGGCCGCCATCAGGCCGCCATCGCCGAACTGACCCGCTATCTGGGCCTTGGCGATTACGCCAGCTGGAGCGAGAAAGAGAAGCAGGCGTTCCTGCTGCGCGAGCTGGCCGGCAAGCGGCCACTGCTGCCGCTGCACTGGCAGCCGAGCGAGGAGACCCAGGAGGTGTTCGACACCTGCAAGGTGATCGCCGAGCAGGACCCGCGCGCCCTTGGCACTTACGTCATCTCCATGGCTGGCGCCCCCTCTGATGTGCTGGCCGTGGCCCTGCTGCTCAAAGAAGCCGGCGTCAGCTTCCCGATGCGCATCGCCCCGCTGTTTGAAACCCTGGCCGACCTCGATAACGCCAAGAGCTGCATGACCGAGCTGCTGGCCATTGACTGGTATCGCGGTTACATCCAGGGCTGCCAGGAGGTGATGATCGGCTACAGCGACTCCGCCAAAGACGCCGGCATGCTGGCCGCTGCCTGGGCCCAGTATCGCGCCCAAGAGGAGCTGGCCGAGCTGGCCCGCAACGCCGGCATCCGCTTGGTGCTGTTCCACGGTCGTGGCGGCACCATCGGCCGCGGCGGCGGCCCGGTTTACAAGGCGATCCTGTCGCAGCCACCTGGCTCCATCGACGGCGGTATGCGCGTCACCGAACAGGGTGAGATGATCCGCTTCAAGTTCGGCCTGCCGGAAACCGCCGTGCGTACCCTGTCGCTCTATGCCGCGGCGGTGCTGGAAGCCAAGCTGATCCCACCGCCGGAACCCAAGGATGACTGGCGCGCGCTGATGAACCAGCTGGCCGCCGACTCCTGCACCGCCTACCGCGATGTGGTGCGCGGCGAGCCCGATTTTGTCCCCTACTTCCGCGCCGCCACCCCC
>JAGOCY010000335.1 GCA_017998495.1 Corallincola sp. | reverse complement strand
GCGTGGGCCCTACGCCCAACGACCAAGCCATAAGCGAGGCATACACCAAGGCCGTCAGCGCCATCACCTTCCCCACAGAAGGGCAAGCGCGCTTTGCCTTCACCTTGAGCGAGAGCGAAGCCAACGGCCTCAATATCCGTGAGCTAGGGCTGCTCTGCGCGGACGAAACCCTATTCGCCCGCAAAGTGCGCGGGCTGATTGAAAAAACCAGTGATCTATCCATCACCGGGTCCTGGACCATCATTTTTTAAGGAACCACCATGGCAAATCTGCAAGAGAGCGAAGTGTGGGTAGAGGGCATCTACCAACTCGAAACCACCGACCCCGTGATGGGCGGCCCTGACGGCGTCGACAACGTCCAGGCCAAACAGCTGGGCAGCCGCACCAAGTTTCTGAAAAAGCGCCAGGATTCTCTGATCCAGCGCGTCGATGATCTGGAAGAGACCACCGATCAAGAGCTGATGGCCGCCATGGGGAAAGAGATTGTGCGCGGCATGGAACAAGCTGCACTTGCCTTCTCGGAAATTGAGAAAACCAAGAAGTTTCGCAACCAGACCGGTCAGGTTCGCTTCGTCAACCGTGGCACCCGCCGTGGCTGCACCGTCACCAAATCGACCACCGCCACCCGCAACCTCACCTTTGAAGAAGGTGAACTGTTCGCCAAAGGTCGGGTTTACTTTCTGCCGCAGCGCATCAACGGCGCCGCTGTGCCCAGCAACAACACCGCAGCGCCAGCCACCTGCGTCGCCTTTGCTCGCATCACCGCCAACGGCATCGAGCTGGATGTGTCCAACCTCGGCGCCGATGCCCCGGCAGACGCAATCCCGCTCTATCGCATCAGCGTACCAGCGGGCAACAACTCGGGCAGCGATCAGTACCTCGCCAATGTCACCCTCACCGACGTGCGCCGTATCGAACCAGATTACCCGCTGATGCTGGCAAGCCCACCCGCAGCCTTGGTGCTCTGGCCATTCCCGTTCCCGGTCGGGGATCTGGGCTGGCAGCTCGCCATCGACATGGTCAGCAGCTCAGGCGATGCCGCCGCGCACCATGTGCTGGTCAGCGAACGGGCCAGCAATGGCGCCCGCCTGACGCTGGCCCACTACGCCGACGATGTCATCGTCAAATACAGCCTCACCAATAACGGAGTATGACCATGCAAATTCTTCTGCTGGGCGCTGGCCCGCACCACGATATCGCCGTCAGCGGCAACCTCATTACCATCGGCGGGCTGACGGTCGACTGTCAGGCGCAGCAACGCCAGGAACAGACCACCATCAGCCTCTATCAGACCGACAGCGGCATCAGCACATCCGGCCCGGGCGCATTCGTGGCAACCGTGGTGATCCCACCGCAGCAGTGGCCTGCCGCCAATGAACAACCGAACGAAGACCAGCCAGCCGCCAGCCAGCCGCTCCCTCTCAACCCTGACACCGTCACCCTGACCCTCTGGCCAAAATAAGGAGCCAACCATGATTTTTGTAAAAGACAGCCTGCGCGCCGCAGTAGAAGCCGCCAGCGGCGGCACCGTCACAGTGCTTTACACCGCCAAGGGCCAGCCGACCTACATGCACATCATCCCGCGCTTTAACTTGCAGGATATCGATCCCAGCTTGGGCACAGGCACCCACCCCGCCTTTATCGTCAACGGTGTTGAAAAATCCGAACTGTTTATCGGCCAGCATGCCGGCTGCCTACGCGATGGCGAATTGCTGTCACTGCCGGGGGTAGACTGCGCGACCAGCATCGACTTCGATCAGTCGCTGAACTATGCCGCCGCATGCGGCCAGGGTCACCATCTGATGACCCACGCGGAACAGGCCGCCGTCAGTCTCTGGTGCTGGAAGAACGGATTTGTGCCGCGCGGCAATACCGCCTACGGCCGCAGCTCTGATGCCACCTTCGAAACGGGTCGGCGCGCAGATAAGAAAAGCCCTGGCGATGCATCAGGACAGGCCCGGATCCTTACAGGCTCGGGTCCGGTCAGTTGGCGTCATAACAACAACCCCAACGGTATCGCCGACCTGTGCGGCAACGTGTGGGAATGGCGCGGTGGCCTGCGCTTGATGGACGGCGAAATCCAGGTGCTGGCTAACAACAACGCAGCAGATAGCAAGAACAGCCAGGCAAAAGCATCATCCGCGTGGCGAGCCATCTCTGCCGCCACCGGTGAACTGGTGGCGCCGGGTACTGCGGGCACCTTGAAATACGACGCCAGCGCAGCAGGCACCACCGGAGCTCACGGCTCCCCGGTCCTCTCTGATGCAGTCAGTAACCGCAACGGCGAAGCCGGCAGTGATGAGAACGCCCCAGGCAACACATCAGGACCGCTTGAGGCAATCACCACCAAAGCAGGCTTGGTGGCGCCCTCTATCGCAAAAGCGCTTTCTCTTTTCCCGCTGGCCGCAAACTTGGGTGGCGACCTGATCTATCTGCGCAACTACGGTGAGCGCATCGCCATCTCCGGCGGCCACTGGAGCGACGGCGCCGCTGCTGGCGTGTGCGCGCTCAGCCTGAGCTACGCTCGGTCGAATCGGTACACGGGCCTTGGGGCTCGCCCGGCCTTTGTGCTGTAAGCACCGTGACTTTGCAACGCCCCGCGAGAGCGGGGCATATCAGGAGGCGCAATTGGCGAACCCACAAAAACCGGATCCATCGGGCGTGCTGTTGGTGCGCAAATACGTAGAGCTGGCGGCCAAGCTCAACACCTACCTCAACCACTGGCCGCATCACGAAAAGTACGGCCTTGCCCAGCAGGTGCGCACCACGCTTTATGACTGCTACAAACTGATGGTTGAGGGGCACAAGCGCTACCACAAAAAGACCACCCTGACGCAGCTGGATGTGGGTCACGAACAGCTGCGCATGCTGCTGTATCTGGCCTATGAGCTGGGGTATTTCGCCCACCACAAGGGCAAATCAGCCCCGCCGAATGTCGGAGAGCGCCGCTGGATGATCATATCTAACGCCGTTGACGAAATCGGCAGAATGATAGGTGGCTGGATTAAAAAAGAGCAAGCATTAACAAAGCAGTAACAGGATCAGGGGTTGACCATCAATATGTTTTTTCGTTCCTCGCCATCTCCGGCGGCAACTGGAACAACGGCGCCAATGCTGGCGTGTTCGCGCTCAACCTGAACAACGCTCGGTCGAATCGGAACACGAACATTGGG
>JAGOCY010000334.1 GCA_017998495.1 Corallincola sp. | reverse complement strand
GCGATGAAGCGGTGCGTGTGGATGTGCGCCTGATCGCAGCCACCAACGAAGACCTGCCGTCGCTGGCACGCCAGGGGCGGTTTCGCGCCGATCTGCTGGATCGGCTGGCATTCGAGGTGATCACCCTGCCGCCGCTGCGCCACCGCCCCGAGGATGTATTGGCTTTGGCCGACCACTTTGCCATGCGCATGACCAAGACCCTGGGCCGCCCACTGTTCGCCGGTTTCAGCAATCATGCCCGCGCGACGTTGCTCAACCACGACTGGCCTGGCAACGTGCGTGAGCTGAAAAACACCATAGAGCGCAGCCTCTATCGCATGGCTGACGGTAGCCAGCCCTTGCATGAGGTGATCCTCGATCCCTTTGCATCCCCCTTTCGACCCCAGGGCCAGCCAACCTCACCCGCTGAGATCACGGCTGCGCCAACCACTGCCGCCCAGCCCGCCATCCAGCTGCCGCTGTCGTTCAAGGATGAAATTGCCCAACGGGAACAGGAGATCCTGCGTTACGCCTTGCGTGCCGCGCAGTACAATCAGCGTCGGGCCGCAGAGCTGCTGGGGCTGACCTACCATCAATTGCGCGGCATCCTGAAAAAATATGAACTGCTTGGCGAAGGCGACTAACCAATGACCGGCCCCCGCTTGCCCATGGTGAGGTTCAGCTTCCGCCTGCGCCTGCGTATCGCCATGCTGCTGCTGATTGGCTTATCGACACTGGCAGTGCTCTATCTGCTGCACGGTTTCCGCGAGCAGCCGTTGCCCTATGAAGGGCTGATCTACTGCGCCGAAGGCAGCCCGGAGAGCTTTAACCCGCAGCAGGCGCTGACGGCCACCACTCTCGATGCCACCTCTCACCAACTCTATGATCGCCTGCTGGAACTGGATCAGCGCGGCGAGGTACGCCCGGGACTGGCGGAACAGTGGCAACTGAGTGACGATGGCCGCACCATCACCCTGAACCTGCGGCGCGGGGTCGCGTTTCACACGACCCGCTACTTTAAGCCAAGCCGCAATTTCAATGCCGACGACGTGCTCTTCAGTTTCTACCGGCTGCTGGACAGCGACCACCCCTACCACTGGGTCGGCGGTGGCCACTATCCCTTCTTTCAGAGCACCGGTCTGGCCGATCTGGTGACCGGCGTGATCAAGCTCGACGATTATCAGGTGCAGTTTCAGCTCAACCGTCCCGACGCCACCTTCCTGGCCAACCTGGCCACCGACTATGCGGTGATCCTGTCGGCAGAGTATGGCCAGCAGCTGCTGGCCAGCCGCCGACCGGAGCTAATCGACAGTCAGCCGGTTGGCACAGGGCCCTTTATGTTTCGCGGCTACCGGCAGAACAGCGCCATCTTCTACGACCGCCACGATAGCTACTGGCAGGGGCCGGCAGCTCTGCAGCGGCTGGTGTTTGATATCAGCCCCAACGCCAGTATCCGCCTGGCCAAGTTGATCAGTGGCGAGTGCGACATCATCGCTCTGCCTGCCGCCAGCGAGTTCAACCTGATCCACCAGCACCCCAAGTTGACTCTGGATATTTCGACTGGCTTTAACGTGGGTTACCTGGCCTTCAATACCCAGCGCCGCCCCTTTGATGATCGGCGCGTGCGCCGGGCGCTGTCGCTGGCCATAGATCGGGAAAAGATCATCGAGGCCGTGTTTTTCGGTTCGGCGTCACTGGCCAGCTCTATCCTGCCGCCCATCTCCTGGGCCCATCATGACGGCTTGGAGCCGCTTTCCCGCGATCTGGAGCAAGCCCGTTTGCTGCTGGAGACCGCCGGTCTGAGCGATGGTTTTGAGTTCGAGCTGTGGGTGCCGCCACTACAACGGGTGTATAACCCCAATCCGCATAAGGTGGCTGAGATCATCCAGGCGGATCTGCGGGCGATTGGCGTTCAGGCGCGCATTGTCGGCCACGACTGGCAGAGTTTTGCCCGCCAGCTGGAGCAGGGTGACCATGATGCCGCCCTGCTCGGCTGGACCGCCGATAGCGCCGATCCTGATAACTTCCTGTCGCCCCAGCTCAGTTGTCGCGCCTTGACCAGCGGCGCCAACCGCGCCCGTTGGTGTCATCATCAGTTCGATCTCTGGTTACAGCAGGCGCTGGCGACCACTGACCGCCAGCAGCGCAAAGCCTACTATTTCCGCATGCAGGAGTTGCTGGCCGACGAACAGCCCATTGCCGTGATCGCCCATGGTCTCAAGAGCATCGCCTTCCGCCGGGAGCTGCAAGGCATCGAATCACACCCCTATCACGCCCTGGCCTTAGGGCAGGCGCGCAGGAACTGACCATGCTGATCTATGCCCTGCGCAAGCTGTCGCTACTGCTAATCACCCTGCTACTGCTGGCGTTGCTCGCCTTTCTGCTCGGCCACTTTGCCCCCGGCGATCCGGTTTACAAGCTGATTGGCGAACAGAGTCTGACCCCCGGCCAGTATCAGGAGGTCTACAACGCCTATCACCTCAACCGCCCCCTGCTGCTGCAGTTTTTTCGCTTCATCGGCGCCACCCTGAGTGGTGATCTGGGCATCTCCACCGCCTCGGGAACGCTGGTGATGGACGAACTGCTGCGCGCCCTGCCCGCTACCGTAGAGCTGGTGGTTTATGCGCTGGTACTGGCGGTGGTGGCCGGTATACCGCTGGGCACACTGGCGGCGCTCAACAGCGACACGCCACTGGATAAAACAATCCTTGCCTGCTGCCTGATCGGCACCTCCATTCCCACCTTCTGGTGGGCGTTGCTGATCATCCTGCTGCTGTCGCTGACCTTAGGCTGGCTGCCCCTGTCGGGACGGATCAGCCTGCTGTTTGAGGTAGAGCCGCGGACCCACATTATGCTGCTCGATCTGATGCTATCGGACATGAGCTACCGCGGTGCCGCCCTGCGCGACGCTCTCGCCCATCTGTTTATGCCGATGGTGGCGGTGGCCACCATCCCCATGACCCAAGTGATCCGCACCACCCGCAGCACCATGGTGCGGCTGATGCGTGAAGATTTCATCAAGGCCGCACGCGCCCGCGGTCTGGGCCGCTGGCTGATCCTGCGCCGTCATGCCCTGCCTAATGTCATGCTGCCGGTCTCCCGAGACCTCAGCCTGCAGTTCGGTACCCTGTTCACCGGGGCCATGATTGTCGAAAACATTTTTTCCTGGCCAGGCATCGGCCGTTATCTGGTCAGCAG
>JAGOCY010000332.1 GCA_017998495.1 Corallincola sp. | reverse complement strand
AACGCCTCTTGATCCATGCCGCCCTCACTCAACCAATGCTCCGCCTGCGGGGCACCTGTTAACTGCTCCACCAGCTCCGCGACTTCGGCCCGCTGGACCGGGGCACCCTGCTGATAACGCTCACGGCAGAGCTTGCCAACACTCTGGGTCACCACGCGCTGCTCGGCAGGCGCCAGCCCTTGGGCGTCGCACGCCAGAGCCACGCCGCGAGCCAGGGCCGCGCCCGTTGTCTGGGCTTCGCTGTCCCGGCTCAATCCCAACAGTTCAAACAGCGGGTCACCCACTTTGCGTCCGAGACGACCGGCAAAGCGCGCTTTGGGGGCGGCTCCAACATCGCCGGCCAGCACCATCTCCAGCACCCGGATGCCGCGATCCACAGCCACCGCACTGATACCACGCACATCCAGTTCGGCGGTGACAATAAAGCCGGGGCGCTCTTCGGTCAGCACCAGCAGCAGCGACTGCACGCCACGCTCTTCCAGCAACACCATCACCAACAACTCGGGCGCTGCCCCCTCACCTTCTGCTGCTGCGGCAAACCACTGGGTAAACGCCTGAGCAAACTCTTGGCTCCAGTCGGCAAAGGTGGCGGCACTGAGCGGGCCGGCCAAGGCTTGGCGCAGCGGGCTGTCATTGGCGGGCACGGCAACGCCGCCCGAGCCGGTAAACAGCTGTTGGCGACAGGCTTCCACCAGATGCTGATGCTGGCTGCCCACCACCACCGGTTGCCCCTCGTAACGCAGCGGCGACACCTCCGGCTCGGTCCGGCGAAAAATAGCAAGGGCAGAGATCGGCATGGCAAGGCTCCGGTAATCAGCGGTGGCGCATGCTATCACGAGCCCCAGCGGCGACGAATGCTCAGCCCTTTGCTAGCATAGGGCCACGCCGCACCATCCCGAGCGCTTGATGAAGAACTCGCTGTCCAGCCTCTCCTCCCCCCAGGAGATCACCTCCCGATTGGTCAGCTGGGGCCACTGGTTTGCCTTTGCCAACAGCCTCGGCGTCGCCCTGTTTGGTTTGCTCTATCTGCTGTTTAACCAGAGCCCAAGCACGGTGGCCAGCCTCTGCTTCAATATCATCTATGGCGTCGGCCACTTTGCCGTGATCACCTTTGTGGCCTATCTGATCCTGCTTTTCCCCCTCGCCTTCGTTATTCGTCATCCACGCAGCTATCTCATCATTGGTGCACTGCTGGCGGCTGCCGGCTGGACCATCCTCGCGCTTGATCTGCTGCTCTTTGCCAAACATGGCCTGCATCTGGCCAGTTATATGTGGGCAATTTTGCTGGAGGATGCCAAGGGCTTGACCGCCGCACCGGGCTGGAGCTTTGCGGCCTTCTTCGGGTTGATACTGGCCATCCAGTGGCCTCTGGCCTTTGCCTTGTGGCGGCGACGGACCCAGCCTGGTCGACGCTGGCTGGCCCGGCGCGTAGCGGCAACGCTGGTGCTGTTCTTTCTCTGTGGCCATCTGGCCTATGTCGCCGCCGATGCCATGGGTTATGGCCCCATCATTGCTAAACGGGAGCTCTACCCGCTCTCCTATCCGACCACCGCCCGTAATCTGCTCAGTGACTATGGCGTTGCTCTTGAGCAGCCTGTGGATGGCCAGCAGCGTCCGCCGCTGGCGCTGACCCAGGCGTTGAGCCAACAGCCGCTGCCGCTGACAATCACACCCGATCTGGTGGTGGTGGTCATTGATGGTCTGCGTGGCGAGCTGCCGCTGCGCCAACTGTTACCTGCAACCATGAGCCGGACAGCGCCTGTGAGCCTGAGCAGTCACCATTACGCCAGTGGCAATTCCGCCCATGACAGTCTCTTTGGCCTGCTTTACGGCGTTCCGCCCACCTACAGCGACCGACTGCCGTCGCGCCAAACGTCGGCGCCGCTGCTGCAGCTGCTCACCAGCAATGGCTACCGCAGCCACTATTTTGGCAATGGTGACGAGCGCACTCGCGCCATGCTCAAAGAGGCCGGTCTGGCCACTGCCGACGCCGCAGATCCAACCATGACCCTGAGTGATGCCGACGCCCAAGCGGTGGCCGATGCCCGCCGCTGGTGGCAAGAGCATGAGGGCGGCCCACGGCTGTTGGTCGTGCATTTGACCGCCGCCGCTCAGCTGGCTTATCCGGCCAGTTTTGCCGGCTCCTACCAGCCGGTCTTCGAAGGGGTGTTCTTGAGCAACAGTAGCAATGACAAGAACAAAGTGGTCAATCGCTACTTCAACAGCATCCAGTTCAGCGACCAGCTCCTCGCGCCATTGATGGCCACTCTGGATGCCGATGGCACAGAAGCAACTGTGGTCTTGACCTCCTCCTTCGCCCTGGCACTAGACGGCCCTTGGGGCGCCGGCGCGCCGCTGTCGCGGACGCAGCTGCAGGTGCCGCTGTTGATCAGTGGCCCCCTGGCGATGCGTCTGCAGCAGTCAAGCGCAGCCCAGCCATCCACCCATTACGATCTGTTACCCACTGTGGCTGCAGCGGCAGGTGCCAGCCTGCCTCTCAGTAATGACGGGCAAGCGCTCAGTGCTGGCCATTCGCTGCTCAGTGGCAGTGGTGAACGGCCACGGCATTGGTTGTTGGTAGGCAACAGCAACCATTTCGCCCTGCTCGAGCCCGAACGCACCATCGAGTTTCGGCGCGGCCGCCAACCGCTGGTGTTCGATCATCAAGGCAAGATGCTTGACGATGGCCCCAGTGGCAAAGCATTTTCCCGCGCATACAAGGAGATGCGGCGCTACCTGGCTGCTCCGGCAGAGGGCCAATAAAGGGTTGCAACAGATCCGGGAATGGGTAAGATAGCGCCCTGCTCGCAAGGGCAGCACTTTTCGGCGCGTAGCGCAGCCTGGTAGCGCACTGTCATGGGGTGTCAGGGGTCGGAGGTTCAAATCCTCTCGCGCCGACCAAATTCCCTTAAAAAACCCAGCCTTCAAGCTGGGTTTTTTATTGCCCGCAGTTTGGCACTCAGCCCAGCTTGACCAGCGCCTCATGCAGGCGCGCCACTTCATCACGTAACGCGGCGGCCTGTTCAAACTCCAGATTGCGCGCGTGCTCGTACATCTGTTTCTCCAGCCGCTTGATCTCGGCCAGCAGCTCCTCGGAGTTGTGCAGGCTAGCGCTGTAAGGCGCTGCTGGTTCAGCCACCTTGCGCCCCCGCCGGGCGCGCTCGGCGGCCGGGGCACTACCG
>JAGOCY010000333.1 GCA_017998495.1 Corallincola sp. | reverse complement strand
GGCGCTGCTGTTCGCCGGTATTGTTGGCTACACCGCTTTCCTCATCATCAAGGCGCGGCGTGACAAGCAGGCGGCCAGTGCTGTTGATGACGAATTTGCCCGCGAATTTGGTGAGCCGGCCAAACCGGGTTGGCAAGGCTACGCCATTAACGGCGGGCTGATTGCCATCGGTCTGGTGATGCTGGTGGCCGGCTCCAAGGCGCTGGTGTCGAGTGCGATCACCATTGCCCAGTACTTCGGTGTCAGTGAACTGGTGATCGGCTTGACTATTGTCGCCGCCGGTACCTCGTTGCCCGAGGTGGCCACCTCGGTGATCGCCAGTATTCGCGGCGAGCGGGATATTGCCGTGGGCAATGTGGTGGGCTCGAACATCTTCAACCTGCTGTCGGTGCTCGGCCTGTCATCGCTGGTGACCAGTGGCGGGTTGCCGGTGCCGGCTTCCGCCATCAGCCTGGATCTGCCGCTGATGCTGGGGGTGGCGGTGGTCTGTCTGCCGATCTTCTTTTCGGGCTGGCGTATCACCCGCATCGAGGGGGCGCTGTTCCTGCTGGCTTATATCGCCTACACCAGCTGGCTGTGCCTTCACGCCATGGGCCATTCACTGGCCGCACCTTTGGGCCACGGCCTGCTGTGGTACGGTTTGCCGCTGGCGCTGGTGGTGATCGCGGTCAGCCTTTACCGTGATCGCCACCTGCACTCTTAAGGCTTAGATGCGGAAGCGGCTGATCAGCTGGGCCAGATCTGTGCCCAAGCCGTTCAGCCGTTGACTGAGAGAGGCCACCGCCTGGGTGCTCTGTTCACTCTGGCTGGCGGCATCAGCGATCTTGACCACGCTCTTGTTGATCTCTTCGCCCACCGCCGTCTGCTCTTCAGCGGCGGTGGCGATCTGATCGTTCATGGTGCTGATGGTGCTGATCGAGCTGGCGATCGCATCCAGCGATGCGGCTGCCTGGCGGGCCTGCTCCACCGCACTGTCGCTCTTGCCTCGGCTCTGCTGCATGGCGGTCACCGCCTCACGCGCGCCTTGCTGCAAACGTTCGATCATATGCTGGATCTCGGCCGTACTCTGCTGGGTGCGTGAGGCCAGCGTGCGCACTTCGTCGGCCACCACAGCAAAGCCGCGCCCCTGTTCGCCGGCCCGTGCTGCTTCAATAGCGGCGTTGAGGGCCAGCAGGTTGGTCTGTTCGGCAATACCGCGGATCACATCGAGAATGGAACTGATGGCGTTGACATCAGAGCCCAGGGTATCGACGGTGGCGGTGGAGCGGGTGATCTCTTCAGCCAGCTGCTGAATGGCACGGCGGGTAGAGGTGACCACCTGCTTGGCATCCGCGCCTTCATGGTCGGCCCGGCCAGCCGCGTTGGCGGCATCCTGAGCGGCCTTGGCCACCTCGCTGGCACTGGCACTCATCTCGTTCATGGCGGTGGCCACCAGATCGGTCTCGCGCCGCTGGGCCTCAACTGCCCGGCTGGTGCCGACGGCAGACTGTTCCAGCTCACGGGTCACACTGGCCAGCTCGGCCACCAGCTTGCTGGTGTCGCGTACCATGGTGTGGATGGTGTCGGCAAACTGGTCGAAGGCGCGGGCGAGGGCGGCGATCTCGTCGTTGCCGTTGACTGACGCCCGGCCGGTCAGATCACCACTGGCAATGTCTTCCAGCCGGCGACGCAGGGCGTTGATGGGGGCGAGCAGGCGGCTGGTGGTGATGTTGCCGGCGATCACGATCAGCACCAGCAGCAGCAGACAGACGCCGACGACCGACCAACTCACATCATGAAGCTTCTGCCGTTCGCGCTCGGCAATCACAGCGACCTCGGCATCAATGCTGTCGATGTAGATACCGGTGCCGACGGTCAACTGCCATTTGGGTAGATAGCGGACATAGCTGAGTTTTGGAGCCGGCACATCGCTGTTGAGCCGCGGGAAACGGTAGGTGACGAAGCCCCCTTCCGGCTGCTTGGCGACCTTGACCATTTCACGCACGAACAGCACGCCGTCACTGTCACGCAGATCGGCGAAACTCTGGCCCAGCCCCTTGTCGGAGCTGCCCAGTAGCAGGCGCACATGCTGGTCGTTGTAGCCAAACAGGTAGCCATCCTCACCGAACTTAGCGTGGCTCAGGCTGCGCAGCGCCTGCTGGCTGTGGTCATCACCCCAGCTTGATGAGGCCTGATAGAGGGGCTCGATCTGGCTAATGGCGCTGTCGACAATGTCGCGCAGCTGCTGCTGGCGTGCCTGGAGCAGCAGCTCACGGGTCTGGGCCAGGTTTTCCGAGCTCATCTGAGTGAGCCGGGCCAGGGTCAGGGGCAGTACCACCAGTAGCAGAATCAGCACTGGTATGAGTGCTTGGGCCAGATATTTTGTCCGGATCTGCATTAGTTCTCTCCAGCTGTCTGCGATTCGCCGTGCGGACCACCCTGTCACTACGGTGAAGCTGTTGTCTTGGTGTGGTAATTTGAAGCCGCGCACTGCCAGAGGCGGTGGTGACCCGCATAATTCTAGGACAGCCCCGGCAAGGTTGGCGTGGCTTGGGTCACGTCGTTGCCCGCCTGCAAGTAAGGAATGACATGAAGTATCGAGTACTACTGCCTGTGTTG
This sequence comes from Corallincola sp., assembly GCA_017998495.1. Taxonomy (GTDB): domain Bacteria; phylum Pseudomonadota; class Gammaproteobacteria; order Enterobacterales; family Neiellaceae; genus RGIG665. The sequence continues at coordinate 584 of JAGOCY010000333.1, read as the reverse complement.
CTGCCGCTGATGCTGGCGGCGTGCAGTGATACCCCATCGCGTGAGGAGTTGGCCAAGGCGGTCGAGCGCCATATCGTCTGGCAGCCGTGGCAGGTTGAAGGGTTGCAGATTGCGGCTGAGAGTGCGGTCGGTGAGGGCTTCCAGTACCAGTTGGTGGCCGATCTGTCGCCCAAGCAGGACCTCTATCAAACGCTGTTCTCGCTCGGTGATGCCCGGGTGGTGAAGCTGGCGCGCGCCGCCGGTGCCGAGATGGCGGTCAAGGGGGTGGCTGATGCCAAGGATAAAGGGCATGGCTGGGAGATCGTCATCGCCTTCGACAGCGATCCTTTTGCTGAGCAGGGTGAACCCCGCCAGCCGGGTGATGTATTGGCCGACAGCCCGGAGTACCGCACCCTGCTGGAGCAGTCGGCGCAGGAGGTGCAAAAGCTGGAGACCGAGATCAAGCGGCTGGAAGAGCGGGTTAGCCAGCTCAAGGCGGGGCATGCAGAGCTCGGTGGGCTGGTGTTGCGCGCCCGTGAGGCCAGCAGCCTGAAGCTGCAGAAGTGGGAAGATGAGTTTGAGGCACGCAAAGACCAGATCGAGGA
>JAGOCY010000331.1 GCA_017998495.1 Corallincola sp. | reverse complement strand
GGGCCAAGGTTGCCCAACTACAGGCGGAAGTGGCCCAGGCCAAGTTCAACCTGGACTCGACCGTAGTGCGGGCGCCGACCGACGGCATGGTCACCCAGCTGCTGCTGCGCCCGGGGATGATGGCCGCATCGCTGCCGCTGCGCCCGGTGGCGGTGTTTGTGCATGCCAACGAGAATGTGCTGGTGGCAGCCTTCTGGCAGAACTCGCTACAACGCATCAAGGTGGGTGACGAGGCCGAGGTGATCTACTCGGCGGTGCCGGGCAAGGTGTTCAAGGGCCGGGTGGCCCAGGTGCAGCCGGTGCTGGCTCAGGGGCAGCTGACCGCCAGTGGTGGCCTGCTGGCGGTGGAGCAGGTGCCCAATATGGGCCGGGTACCGGTGGTGATCGTGCTGGATGAGGATCTGCGTGACTACCAGCTGCCGGCCGGGGTGATTGGCAAAGCGGCGATCTACACCGAGCATGCCCATCATGTGGCGGTGATGCGCAAGATCCTGCTGCGTATGGTCAGCTGGCAGAACTATGTGTTTGGCGAACTGCACTAAGCAGCCGCCGTTTTGACCAAAGCCAACGGCCCTGCGGGGCCGTTGCTGTTGATGAGGTGCTTGATGGACAACTTTGACCTAGACCCGCGGCTGGCGGCCGACACCCTGCATGTTGGCGATTTTCCGCTGTGCCGGCTGCTGCTGATGAACGATGCGGTCTTCCCCTGGTTCATTCTGGTGCCGATGCAGGCCGGGCTGGTGGAGCTGTACGATCTCTCCGGCTGTGAGCAGGCGCAGTTCTGGCGCGAGTGCCGGGCATTAGGCGACGCCATGCGCCGCGCCTTCGACCCCTACAAGCTCAATGTGGCGGCCATCGGCAACGTGGTGCGCCAGCTGCACATCCATCATGTCGCTCGTCAGCTGGAAGACAGTTGCTGGCCGCGTCCGGTGTGGGGTCACCACCAGCCGCAGCCGATGACCGAGGGGCAGCAGCTGGCCCGTATCGAAGCCCTGTGTGCGGCGCTCGAATACCCTGAATTCAAACGGGCGGTGGCGGTCGCTTGAGGCAGCAGCGCTGGCGCCGCTGTACTAGGCTGTAACTAACAGCCGGCGCCTGCGGGGCCGGCGGCGGGGCGAGTTCCCGGTTGTTGGCAGGATGCAGTCCGCTCCCTGACCTTGCCGTCAGTGAGGGCCACGCCATGAGTTACTACCAGTCGGCCAGCTTCTGGGTGGGGGCGGTGGTGATCCTGATCTACGCCCTTGAGCGCTTCAACACTCCGCCCACCAACCGCCCCTCGACCACCTGGCTGCGCTACTACAGCGCGGCTTTTGTCTATGTTGGCCTGTTTGAACTGACCTTCGTCATTCTTTGCCATTACCCCAATCTGGTGGGGTTGCTGCAGGCGCTACCCGGCTTTGAGGGGCTGACCACCAGTGCTGAGGGGGTTAGTGACAGCCAGTTTGGCACCGCCATTCTGCTGTCGGTGCTGGTGCCCAAGGTGCCGGGATTGCAGCGCATCGATCTGGATATCCGCCATCAGCTGCAGCGGGCGGCGGCCATCCCCACCGAGGCGCGGCGCTTCGCCCGCGAGATCCAGCGCAGTAGCTATCAGCCTGATAGCGCCTTGGCGACGGCGGTGGCTGGTGCGCTACGCGAGCGGGGGTTGGCGGGGGCGATTGAGTTGGCGTCACTGCTGCCCCTGCGGCGGCTGGTGGCGATGATGCTCAGGCTGCGCGACTGGGAGACGGACATCCGCTTTGCCCCCTTTCTGCACGAGCGCGATGCTCAGTACGACCGGCTGCAGAGCCGTTATCAGCGGGTGATGGAGATGACCCGTGGCTATCTGGCGTTGCCCTTGACCAGCCAGCCCGGAGCGGCCCCCGAGCCGGCTGCCCAGCGTTTTTTGCAGGCCTTTGAGGAAGAAACCCTGGCGCTGTTGCAGGAGGGGGCAGAGCTGACCAGCCATAGCCTGCTCAACTGCTGCCTGCGCGCCGTCACCCGCGAGCAGGAGCTGCAGGCAATGGGGCTGGTGGTCAGCAGCGAACCGCGACAGGCGATCGACGTCGATCAGGTGACGCTGTTGCTGGGGGCGCTGATTGCCCTGTTTACCCTCTATGTGATGCTGGTGTTTGAACCTGGCGCCCGCAGCGTCTTTACCCTGCTCGCCAAGATCCCGGTGATCTACACCATTGCCGTGATCTGCGCGGTGGTGCCCAAGCAGCACTGGCCGCTATTTCAGCGCCGGGATGACAGCCATATTCCGGCCTTTGGTTATCTGCTGTCAGGGCTGATGGCGGCCGTCGCGGCGGTGCTGGTGTCGGTGCTGATCGACAGCCTGCTGCTGTGGCGGGCGCTGCCGGCCAGTGGCGAGCCCTTGGGGTTGGCGGCGGCCATCGCGACCGCCTGGGATGACTATTGGAGCCGGCGTTATCCCTGGCTGTTGTTGCCGGCGGTGGCAGCCATGGCCACCGCCGCCATTATCGATTGCCGCTGGCTGCAGCGCTGGGGGGAGGGCTGGCAGCGGCGAGTGGCCGATGCCCTGACCATGGCGCTGGTGATGGGGATCGCCGGCTGGGTGGTGCAGCAGTGGCTGCTGCTGGTCAGCAGCAGCATGCGTCAGATGCCGCTGCTGCGGGTGGTGTTGCTGGTGGTGCTGGTGGGAGCGCTAATCGGCGCGCTGGTGCCGGCCTGGTTTCGCCACAGTAGCCACAGCCCGCCGGCTAACAACAAGGCGCCCGCAGGCGCCTTGCAAGGTGGGTGAAGTAGCGGCTCAGGGTTTGAGCAGCACGATCACGCTGGCGTCGACTTCCGACTCATCGATGTAGCCCACCGCATTGGGGGTGCTGGCGATGGTCGATTTCATCAGCCCGGTGTTGGCCAGCTGGGTGGGCGGTGAGCCCTTGCCGGTGAATACCAGCCGCGACCAGTAAGACTGCAGCTGGGCTTCACTTTTGCCGGTCACCTTGGCGTGAAAGGCCACCCGCAAGGCATTGCCGTTTTCCAGCTCATAGACGACAGCGTTGCTGCCGTTGGGCAGCCTGTTGCCTTTACCCAGGTAGAGGGCAGAGGCCTGATCGGCGGTCAGGGTGCCGCCAATGGCCGGGTTACCGACCAGCACCACATCGGCGTGGGCCAAGCCTGCAGCGAGCACGGTGGCCAGCGCCAGCGTCTGCAATAGCGTGTTCATGGGCTGGCCTCCTTAAAAC
>JAGOCY010000014.1 GCA_017998495.1 Corallincola sp. | reverse complement strand
CCACTGGGGGTAAATTTGATGGCATTGGAGAGCAGGTTGGAGAGCACCTGACGCAGACGGGTGGCATCACCAATCAGCAGCGGCGCTGGGGCTGAAGACTCGACCCACAACTGCAGTCCCTTGGCCTCAGCGCTGGGGCGGAAGATCCCTTCCAATTCGGTGATCAACTCAGCCGGGTTGAAGGGGGCCTGATGCAGATTCAGGTGGCCGGCTTCGATCTTGGAATAATCAAGCACATCGCTGATCACCCTGAGCAGGTGGTCGCTGGCCCGTTGCACTGCCAGCAACCGTTGCCGCTGCTGCTCATCCAGCGGCGCGCCGAGTACCAGATCCACCAAGCCAACAATGGCGTTGAGCGGTGTCCGGATCTCATGGCTCATATTGGCCAGAAAAGCGCTCTTGGCTTTGGTCGCCCCTTCGGCTGCCGTTTTAGCGGCCACCAGCTCACGCTCATGGCGAATACGCTCGGTCACCTCCTGATACACGCCGAGGACGCCGTTGATCTCGCCACTGGCCGTGCTCAGCGCGACCTTGCTCACCTCCAGCCAGCGATAGCCGCCCTGGCGATCGTGCTGGCGCTCAACCACCGCCAGCAGCGGTGGTTCACCAGCCAACAACGCCTGATCCTGTTGGCGATAGCGGGCCGCATCGCGCGACCAGGGCAGATCCTGATCGGTCAGCCCCACCAGCTGCGAGGTGTCAGCCACCCCGGCATCTGCGGCAAACTGGCGGTTCCCCCCCTGATAGCGGCCCTGTGCATCCTTCCAGAACAGTCGCACCGGGATGGCATCGAGAATATGGGCGAGCAGATTGCGCGCGGCCGAGATCTCGCTGGTGCGATGGTCAAGGGTAGCCTGCATGTCACGGTGCAGCCGCGCGATCTCGGCGTGGCGTTCGGCCATGGCGTCGGCCAGCGCGGCAATCTCGCGCGGGCTGTTGCTCCAGGCGACGGCAGGTTCCGGCAGCGCTTGGCCAAGCTGGCGCACGCTGCGGGTCAAAGCCTCCAGCGGCTGGGCCACCGAGCGGGCAAATACCAGCGCCAGCAGCCAGCCCAGCGGGATCAGCAGCAGCGCCACCAGACCGACAAGACGGTAGCGCTGATACATGACCGCCAGTTCGTCACCATAGTTGCGCAGGGTATAGAGGGACCAGCCGTTACTCAGCTGCCGCTGCTGATAGAGGTAAATCTCACCCCCGGGGCGGAAACGCAAAGCCGGCATAAAAAAGAGCGTCGCTGCCTGCTTGAGCTCCACAGGGGTAAAGGGGCTGGCCGACGCCAGCCCCAGCGGTTGTGACGCCACCACCACCTGGCCGCTGCGATCCACCAGCAACGCCAGCTGAGGCTTGGCTTCACCAAGCGCCCGGTACAGCTGGTCCATGGTCATGGAGGCCTGAATAATGCCGGCGGTACGGCCATGGCTGGTCACCGGCACCGCCAGGGCCACGATCAGATCTTGGCTAAAGCCGCGGCTGGGGAACACATTCGACAGGAATGGCTGACCGCTGCTGACCGCCTGCTGAAAATACTCGCGATCCGCTACCGAATGGCTGCCAGCATCAAGGAGTGGCTGCCAGCGGGCCAGCGGGCTGCCCAGGATCACCCGGCCATTGCCATCCGCCAGCAGCACCGACAGCAGCTCCGGAAAGGCATGGTGAACAGCGGTCAGGTAGGGGGTGAGATCTTCCGGCCCCGCATCATCACGGACCAGCGCGGCCACGCCGCTCATCAACGCCTGCAAGCGCCGGAACTGCATCTCGTAGCGTTGGCTCAGGCCACTGGCGCTGGCGTCCAGCTCGGCTTCAATCGCCTGTCGATGGTCGCGCAGCACGCTCGACTCCACCGCCACCCCGCCAATCAGCATGGCCGCCAGCAATATACTGAACACCAGCTGCGACAAGCGCTGACGAAACCCCTGCAAGCCACAGCGTAGCGCACCGAGACGACGGGCCAGCGGCGGCAAAGCCAGCAGCAGCACCGCCAACGCCGCCAGCGACACGCCGTTGGCCCCCTGCTTGAGTACCATGTGCAGCTGATACTCAGGGGTAGCGTGAACCACCAGCCGCAGGATCAGCAAGGTCAACGGCATCCCCAGGGCGATCCAGTACAGCAGGTCGGCCAGCAGCAGCGGATAACCGCGGCGGGTCAGCCACCACACCACCGCCGCTTCAGCGCCAAACAGGAGAGCCCCCCACAGATGGCCGAAGCCAAACCACAAGGTCAGCGAGCTGACCAGCGATGCCAGCAGCAGTTGACCCAAGCCGGCGCGCGGTAATAGCAGCAGAATAAACAGCGGCCCCACCACCACACTAAGAAAGGTGGTAACAGGTAGCGGCCACAGGTTGGCAAGCGCCGCGACCAGTGTCAGCAGGACGACCGTCGACCAGTGGTGACGGCTAACGGGCAGATGAAGAGAGGTGGGCACCTGAACCCCAAGCGCCAGACGGCAATGGGGCCCAGTGTGGCAGAGGCTGGCGCCGCAGGGAAATCAGCGGCGCCATTATGCGGGTTACTTCAGGGTCAACAGATAGTTGACCACTTTGATCAGGTCGTCATAGGTCTTGAGGGCGTCGTTCTTGACCAGATACTTGCCGTTGACCACAAACGCCGGCACCCCCTGGATCTTCTTGTCGATGGTGTTTTGCGCCATCATCGCCACCATCCCCTCCACCGCGAAGCTGTTAACCACGCCATCGTATTGATCGGCGGCCACCCCTTCAGCGAGGAAGAAGTTACGCACGTCAGCCGGGCTCTGGAAGTAGCGTTTCTCCTCCTGGGCGTTGTGGAACAACCGCGGCAGCAGGGTATCTTCTTTGCCCAGGGCAACGGCCACCGCATAAGCGCGGCTGTAATACGCACCGATCTCGCGGCCGACAAAGTCCACATGGTTGCGCTCGAAGCGCACCTCGGCGGCCAGCTGCTTTTTCAGCTGCTGGGCCGTGGGTTCAAACTTGTAGCAATGGCCACACAGCACCGAGAAGAACTCGCGCACTTCCGGGCCGGCGGTGGCTACTTTGCTGACCACCACATAATCCTTGCCCTCGACAAACTCCGCGGCAGCGGTGGTGAAGGGCAGCAGCAGGGCCAGCAGGGCCCCCATCATCAGCTTGCGCATCCGTCATCTTCTCCGTTGTTATTGCTGACCGGCAGCTCTGTACCGGTCATGCTCTGTTGATTCTGCTCAGGGGCCGATGAAGCGGCTCTCCTGGCGTACCACCTCGTCACCGGCACTGTTGGTCACCACAAATTCGATGGTCAGGGTTGGCCGCTCAAGGTCGGCCGGGTCAACCGCCAGCGCAATCGGCAGTTCATCATTGGCGCCAGCAGCCACCGCCAGCTGACGTGGGCCGATCCACTCTACCTGTTCCGGCAGCCCTTCAACAGCCAGCCGATAGTGCTGCGGCTCGGCTGTTTTGTTAAGAATCTTGAGCAGGTAGGTGTTCTCGATGAGGCCGTCATTGTTCTCGCGATAGAGCTGGTTACGATCGCGCAGCACGTCCAGTACCGCTTCGCTGCGACCGAGCAGGGTAAACAGCAGCAGCACACACATGGCCACCATCGCCAGGCCATAGCCAATCAGCTTGGGGCGCACGATATCGGTAGTGCCACCCGCCAGCCGATGTTCGGTGGTGTAGCTGATCAGGCCACGGGCATAACCCATCTTGTCCATGGTCTGGTCACAGGCATCGACACAGGCACCACAGTTGATGCACTCATACTGCAGGCCATGACGGATATCGATCCCTGCCGGGCAGACCTCGACGCACAGGTTGCAGTCGACACAATCACCCAGCCCCAGCTCGGCAGCGCTGTCCTTGCGCTTACGGGCGCCGCGCGGCTCACCGCGCTTGACGTCGTAACCGACGATAAAGGTGTCCTTGTCAAACATCGCCGACTGGAAGCGGGCGTAAGGGCACATCTGGGTGCAGACAATGGTGCGCAGCCAGCCGGCATTGGCATAGGTGAGCAGGGTAAATAGCAGCACACTGAAGGTAGCGGCAAAGGAGAGCTCGCCCAGCCACAAGCCGACAAAGACATCACTAGTGCCGGCGAAGTACGCCACCATGGTCATGGCGGTGAGCAGTGCCACCAGCAGCCAGGCCGTGTGTTTGGCCCCTTTGCGCCACAGCTTGGTGAAGGTCCAGGGCGCCTTGTCGAGGGCAATACGCTTGTTACGCGCCCCCTCCAGCTTCTCTTCAAACCAGATGTAGATAAAGGTCCACACCGTCTGCGGGCAGGTATAGCCGCACCACACCCGGCCGAGAAAGGTGGTGAAAAAGAACAGGGCGAAAGCCGCCACCATGAACAGCAGGGCCAGCAGGATCAGATCCTGGGGAAAGAGGGTGGCGCCAAAGAAGTGAAACTGGCGATTGCCGATGTCGAACAGCACCGCCTGCTGCCCATTCCAGCGCGCCCACGGCAGCAGCAGGAACAGCAGCATCAGGGCCCAGCCGCCATAACGGCGCAAGCGCTGGTAAGTGCCATACATGGCGCGCACATAGATCTGGCTGGCCGGGGTTACCAAACGGACCGAGGGATCACCGCCCCGAGTCTTCACTTTCACCGGAATCCGCTCGCCCATGGCTACCCTCTTGTCGCTAAGGCCTGTGACCAGCCGCGCGGCACAAGCCGCCCGGCGCGCGCTAGTATATCAGCATCAGCTGTAGCAACGGCGTGAGCCGGGTCTGGAGAAACCATGAAACGTCTGATCTACGGGGTATTGATCGTGCTGCTGGCGTGGACCGCCTATCAAAACGAGTCGGTGCGCGACTTTGTTGAGCAGGGGCCGGGCGAGTACCTGGTCAAACTGCGTAATTTCCTCGATGACTACAGCCCCGAAGCGCTGCAGCGCGAGTTCGCCGACAGCTTCCAGCCCAACACCGAGGCGCGTGATTACATGGATGAGATCAGCCGCTCGCGGGAGAAGCTGGACGAGTTCTACTTTCAGTACTGCGAGCGGGCGGTGATCGAGCACCCGGTGCTCTCCAGCAAGCAGCTGGAGAAGGCCTGCGACACCGTCGGTCGGCAGCTCGGGCGTAAGTAACAGCTTCCTCGCATCACACCCGGAACTGGCTCATCAACTGGGCCAGCCGTTCGCCACTGGCACGCATGCGGCTGCAGGCCTCCGCCGATTCGGCAGAAACCTGAGCGGTATCGCGGGCCAGACCGGCGATCAGCGTGACGTTGTTATTGATGTCTTCGTTAACGCTCGACTGCTCCTCTGTCGCGGTGGCGATCTGGTAGTTCATGGCACTGATCTGCTCCACCGCCTGATGGATACTGGCCAGCGACTGTTCCGCCGCCCGCGCCTGACTGACGCTGTCATCCAGCCCGCTGCGGCTGCGCTCCATGGCGCCAACCGCCAGCCGGGCGTTGTGCTGCAGCCGCTCGATAGTGGCGCGGATCTCCTCGGTCGATTGCTGGGTGCGCTGGGCCAGGTTGCGCACCTCGTCGGCCACGACGGCAAAACCCCGCCCCTGTTCGCCGGCGCGCGCCGCTTCAATGGCAGCATTGAGGGCCAGCAGATTGGTCTGCTCAGAGATGCCACGGATCACATCCAGCACTTGACTGATGGCGCCCACATCATTGGCCAGCTGACCAAGGGTGGTGGCGGTATCGCCCATCTCGCCAGCCACCCGGCCGATGGCGCTGGCCGAATCTTTGACCACCCGCTGGCCACTGGCCGCTTCCTGCTCGGCCTGGCGGGCCGCGCTGGCGGCATCGGCGGCATTACGGGCGATCTCATGCACAGTCGCCCCCATCTGGTTCACCGCCGTCGCCACCAGGTCCAGTTTGGCCTGCTGCTGATCGGCCTGCTGAGCCGATTGACCCACAAGCTGGGTCAGCACCTTGCCATCACCGTCAACGGTGGCGGCCACACGGGCCACGTCACCGATCAACTGCTGCAGCGACTCGGCAAAGCGGTTAAAACCGAGCGCCAGCTGGTGCAGTTCGCGCAGTCGCGAATCACGCAGCCGCTGTTTGAGATCGCCGCCACCACTGCCGATCTCGGTCAGCGCCTGGGCCGCCACCTCCACCGGTCGGATCGCCATGCGCGTCACCATGCGGATGATGACAATCGAGATCAGCGCCAGCACCACCGCTACGCCGATCAAGGTCAACGCCAGATTGCGGCTAAAGGCCTGGATCGGCGCCTGCGGGGTCACCGCCACCACCCACAACCCGGCACCAGATAAGGGGGCGGCAGCCAGCAGCTGGTTGCCGTCGGCGCTTTCGACCACCTGATAGCCATCACCGGTGAGCAGACTGGGCGCCAGCTCGGCCAGCCCGGGCAGCACCGTGGCTGCGGCTTTGCCCACCTGCTCACGCTCCGGATGGATCATTACCCGGTGCTGACTGTCGACCACAAAGGCGTAACCGCCCGGTTGCGCTCGCGCACCCCTGCCAGGTAGCGCTGCAGTGCTGCCGGGTCCTGCTCGCCACCGCTGACAAATTGCTGCACATAGGCGTTACCGGCGGATTTCGGCGGAGATGACAATGGGGGTCTGCAACATGCCATCCAGGCTGTGGACCACCGCATCAAGCTGGGCCGGCAGCGTCTGGGTGACGATCTGACGATGCAGGGCGCCGCTGGCCATCCACGCCGCCGCTGCGGTCACGGTGGCCACCACCACCAGCATGGCCAGGGCAATACGGATACTGAGCAAACGGGCCAACGAGGGCAGCGAACTGGACATGGTGACTCCGCTATAACAGCTGACAGCACAGGCTGACTCTAACCATAGCTGAGCGGACGCAGGCTGGCCGCCACCCGCCGTGACCGGGATCAGGATTGCGGCGATGCCAGTTGCCAGAAGGCCTGCACCGCCCCCTCTGCCAGCCGCTCGGTGCGCACCGCCAAGGCCACCGGAAAGGGGCCGAGGGCCGGCTCTGCCGCTACCACTCGCACCTGGCGCTGCAGCGGGCTGTGCTCCAGCACCGGCTGGGGCACGGCGCCGATACCAAAGCCCAGCGCCACCATCGATACAATGGCCTCATGGCCCGAGACTTCGGCATGAATGCGTGGCCGCTCACCGCGTTCGGCAAACCAGTTGAGCACCAGCTCGCGGCTACGCCCGCGCTCGGCCAGGATCAGCGGCACCTGCGACCAGGGCAGCGGACTGAGCAGGGTCTGGCTGCGCACCGGGCAAGGCACCACCGGCGCCAGCCAGATCAGCGGCGATTGACCCAATGGCAACAGGCTCAGCCCTTCGGGCAGCTGCGCCGGCAACGGGGCAATAGCCAGATCGCAGCGCCCCTCCACCAGCCGCTCCAACGCCAGCGCCGCATCACCGGTCTCCAGATGGAGATCGACCGCCGGATATTGCTGACGAAAGGGGGGCAGCAGATCGAGCAGGTAGCTGTAGGCCGCAGTCACTGAGCAGTAAAGCCGCAGGTTGCCACCCAGGGTGGACGCCTGACTGTGCAGCTGGCTCTCCAGCTGCTGCCAGCCCTCGAGGGTGCGCTCGGCAAACTGCAAAAAGGATTCGCCGGCGGCGGTCAGCTGCACCGAGCGGTTGTCGCGCAGCAGCAGCGGCTCCCCCACCTCATCCTCCAGCCGCTGCACCACCCGGCTGAGGGTCGGGGCGCTGACATGCAATGCCTTGCTGGTACGGCCAAAGTGGAGCGAGCGGGCGAGATGGCAGAACAGCCGCAGGTCGCGCAGTTCCATATTTCACTTCCTGAAATAATGTTTTGCGATCATATCATTTCACGAAATGGATTCCTTGGCGTAGTCTGGCACCCGTTTGGGCAGCCCTGCCCACTTTTTGTACGGATCAATCCCATGGCCAACTATTTCAATACCCTGTCCCTGCGCCAGCAGCTCGACCAGCTCGGCCGCTGCCGCTTCATGAACAAAGACGAATTCACCAGCGGCTGTGATTACCTGCTGGGCAAAAAGATCGTGATCGTCGGCTGCGGCGCCCAGGGCCTTAACCAGGGCCTCAACATGCGCGACTCCGGCCTCGACGTCAGCTATGCGCTGCGCGCCGAAGCGATCGCTGAAAAACGCGCCTCGTGGAAAAAAGCCACCGACAACGGTTTCACCGTCGGCACCTACGAGCAGCTGATCCCGGGCGCCGATCTGGTGGTCAACCTGACCCCGGACAAGCAGCACACCGCCGTCGTCAGCGCCATCATGCCGCTGATGAAGCAGGGCGCTACCCTCGGCTACAGCCACGGCTTCAACATCGTTGAAGAGGGGATGCAGATCCGCAAAGACCTGACCGTGGTCATGGTCGCTCCCAAGTGCCCCGGTTCGGAAGTGCGCGAAGAGTACAAGCGTGGCTTCGGCGTACCAACCCTGATCGCCGTCCACCCGGAAAACGATCCGAACGGTGACGGCCTCGAGATCGCCAAAGCCTGGGCCGCCGCCACCGGTGGTCACCGCGCCGGCGTGCTCGAGTCCTCATTCGTGGCCGAAGTGAAATCGGACCTGATGGGCGAACAGACCATCCTCTGCGGCATGCTGCAGGCGGGCTCCATCCTCTGCTACGACAAGATGGTCGCTGATGGCATCGACCCGGCCTACGCCGGCAAGCTGGTGCAGTTCGGCTGGGAAACCGTGACTGAAGCCCTCAAGTGGGGCGGCGTCAGCCACATGCTGGATCGCCTCAGCAACCCGGCCAAGATCAAGGCCTTCGATCTGGCTGAAGAGCTGAAAGGGCTGCTGCGTCCGCTGTTCGAGAAGCACATGGACGACATCATCAGCGGCGAATTCTCGCGCGGCATGATGGAAGACTGGGCCAATGACGACGTCAACCTGCTCACCTGGCGCGCCGAAACCGCCAAGCAGGCGTTCGAGAACAGCCCGCAGTTCAGCGGCACCATCGCCGAGCAGGAATACTTCGACAACGGCATCCTGATGATCGCCATGGTCAAAGCCGGTGTTGAGCTGGCCTTTGAAACCATGGTTGCCAGCGGCATCATCGACGAGTCGGCTTACTACGAGTCGCTGCACGAACTGCCGCTGATCGCCAACACCATCGCCCGCAAGCGCCTGTACGAAATGAACGTGGTGATCTCCGATACCGCCGAATATGGCTGCTATCTGTTCGCCCACGCTGCCGTGCCGCTGCTGCGCGAAAAATTCATGCCCAAGGTGGGCACCGACGTGATTGGCCGTGGCCTCGCCACCACCAGCAACGCCGTGGACAACCAGCGTCTGATCGACGTCAACCGTGAACTGCGCAACCACGCCATCGAATGGATCGGCGAAGAGCTGCGCGGCCACATGACTGACATGAAGCGCATTGTCGAAGAATCTCGGTAAGGACCACTTGACCGGATGAGGAGCTGACGTCCCAACCAGGCTCCATGGCCACAAGCCAGCAAAACTTCAACGCCCGGGTGATCCCCGGGCGCTTTTTTATCCACCGCCTGCTGCCGTACACTACCGCCCCCTCGCCCCATGCTGTCGCTGATGTTGCCGCTGCCTGATCGCCACCGCCTTGCCACCTTTCTGCGCACCGCCCGTTATCTGGCCGGGCGCGCCCTGCTGTGGTTTGTCGGCCTGTCAGTGGCCAGCGTCATGTCGCTGTGGCTGATCGATCCACCGCTGTGGGGGGTGAGACTGGAGCGGGCGCTGCTGCCGCCATCGCGCTACCCGGATGAGGTGCGCCATCAGTGGGTCGACCTTGACGAAATCAGCAGCAACATGCAGCTGGCGGTGATCGCCGCCGAAGATCAGCGCTACCCGCACCACTGGGGCTTCGATCTCAACGCCATGGCTGCCGCCTTCAAACATAACGAACGCAGTAGCCGGGTGCGCGGCGCCAGCACCCTCTCCCAGCAGACCGCCAAGAACCTCTACCTCTGCTCGTGGCGCAGCTATATCCGCAAAGCGCTGGAAGCCTGGTTCACGCTGCTGATGGAGCTGCTGCTGTCGAAGGAGCGGATCCTCGAGATCTATCTCAACATCGTCGAGTTCGGCCCCGGCATCTATGGCGTTGAAGCCGCCGCCCAGCACTATTTCCACACCAGCGCGGCACGCTTGAGCCGCCATCAGGCAGCGCTGCTGGCGGCGGTGTTACCCAACCCCTACCGTTTCAACGCTGGCGCCCCCAGTGGCTATGTGCAGCGCCGCGCCAACTGGATCGCCCGCCAGATGCGTCAGCTCGGCAACGACTGGCTGCAGCGGCTGTGATCGCCCGTCAGGGGGTGAGCTGCGGCCATTGTTGGGCTATGCTCGGCGCTCGTTAATCGCGCCAGCCGGCGCTCGAACCAAGGATGACCCGATGTTGCGGCTGTTTCTGCCCCTGCTGTTGCTGGCAGCCCTACCCGCCGGCGCCAACAGTGCGCCCTCCCCATCAGCCCCCCTGCCGGCAGATGAAGCCGTACACCAGCTGGCCATTCGCAGCCCACGCGATCTGCTCGAACTGCTCTCGCCTCAGGGGCTGGGGCCGCTGCAACTGAGCCAACTAGCCCATGACCTGCACAGCGGCCTGGCCTACAGCCACGCCGCCAACTACCCGCAGGTGTCGATACGGCTGGAGCTGGCCCAGCAGCCGCAGGTGGAGGCGGTGATCGATCTGCTGGCCAGCAGCCCTTTTGGCTTTAGCAGCGACCAGCTGGCCGCACAGATGGCCAGCCAGGGGCTGGTGCCCAGTGGTGGCGACGACAGCCAGCTGCAGTATTTCTGGCGGGCCGAAGGCTTCGACTGTCTGCTCGAACTGAATCTGATCAGCAGCCCGCAACGGCTGGTTTATCTCTGTCAGTCGATGGCTGGCAGCGGTTTCTGATCGGCGCAGATGGGGGCTGAAACCAGCGCTTTGGTGTAAGCTACAGCGTCCTTGTCATCCGGAACCTGTCATGACCAAAGAGCGCCCACGCCTCAGCCTCGGCCCAGAGGGGGCCAAGCCCAAAAGCCAAACGTCGCAACCTGCAGATTCACGCATCAGTTTCAAAGAGCGTGACGAGGAGAGCGAAAGCCGTTACCGCGACGACGACGATCGGGGTGGGCGCGGCCGAGGTCGTCGTCACGACGGGCGTGAGAGCCAGGCCGACTTTGGTCTGCACCTCGACAAACCTCAGGGTCAGGGCCGTCGTGGCGGCGGTGACCGCGGCCCACGCGGCCCCGGTGGTGAGCGTTCGGCCCGTGGCCCAGGCGGCGATCGCGGCCCGCGTGGCCCCGGTGGTGAGCGTGCCGGCCGTGGTCCCGGCGGCGACCGTGGCCCGCGCGGCCCTGGTGGTGAACGCTCGGCCCGTGGCCCAGGCGGCGATCGCGGCCCGCGTGGCCCCGGTGGCGATCGTGGCCCGCGCCCAGGCGGTGATGAGCGCGGCAACCGCGGCCCCGGTGGCGGCGAACGCAGTGCCCGCGGCCCGGGCGGCGATCGTGGGCCGCGTGGTCCCGGTGGCGATCGTGGCCCACGCCGTGACAGTGGCGAGCCGCGCGGC
>JAGOCY010000330.1 GCA_017998495.1 Corallincola sp. | reverse complement strand
GCTGTGGCCACCCCGCTTGCAGCCGGTGTGCTGACACCCGCCGCGCTCGCCAGATCCTGGGTGAGGCAGAAACACCGCCAGCCGCACCCACCTCCCGGTTGCACCCTAGTGTTGCTGCTGAACAGCCACTGGACTGGGCCAATCTGGAGTTCTGGCAGCTGGCCAAGCTCGATGACGGGCGGGCGGTGGTCTATCTCACCGAGGCGCAGTTCGACGCGGTGAAGGTATCTGCGTCAGTCACCGCCGCACTTGGAGTGCCTGATGGCTGGGTGATCCGCTGTGAGGGTGATGCGGTCAGCGTCATAGCACCGAATGGTACGCCCGGCATGATGTGGGTGACCGGCGCCGAGAAGCCGCTGGCTAACCGGCTGTTGCATGCCCTGGCCAAGGACTTGGCCACCAATCACAGCCTGCTTTGCCCCTCGCCTACCGCCAGCCCCTGCGTTGAGCATGTCGGGGTGGTCATGCGTGAGCGGTTGCCCGGGGATGGCGGTGATGTGGCCTACCCGCGATTGTGGCGCCCCTTGCCGGCCGGTACCGAGCTTTATGCCCTGCCGACCGTCGGCCCGGAGCAACCCTGTGACCCGGATGGCTGGCTGATCGCCTTTGTTGAACAGGACGGTGGGCGCCAGTCACGGCGCACGTTTTTCCAGCGGGAGAAACCGGCCGGCGAATACCTGGGCTGCGCCACGCCAGTGTGGTTCGTTAACGCTGGAGGTGCGTCATGAGCACGGCTTCCACCACTGACCTTGATGCGCTGGCCATGAAGCCCTACCTGGTGCTCACTGGCAGGCCAAGACCGGCGACACCGTCACCGTTCAGCAGTCTCACGGTGGCTCCGGCAAGCAGGCGCGGGCGGTGATCGATGGCCTCGACGCTGATGTGGTGACGCTAGCCTTGGCCTATGACATCGACGCCATCGCCAGCAAATCGGCCAAGCTGCCCGCCGACTGGCAGAGCAAGCTGGACCTCAACAGCTCGCCTTACACCTCGACCATCGTCTTTCTGGTGCGCAAGGGCAACCCCAAGAACATCAAGGACTGGAACGACCTGGTCCGTGATGACGTCAAGGTGATCACCCCCAACCCCAAGACCTCCGGCGGTGCCCGCTGGAACTATCTGGCTGCCTGGGGCTATGCCCTGCAGCAGGAGCTGGGTGATCTCGCCGCCCTCAAGGACCCGGCCAAGGCCAAAGAGGTGGCCGCCGCCCAGGAGAAGGCCAAAGCCTTCGTCGCCAAGCTGCTGAAGAACGTGCCGGTGCTTGATTCCGGCGCCCGTGGGTCCACCAACACCTTTGTCCAGCGTGGCATTGGCGATGTGCTGCTGGCCTGGGAGAACGAAGCGCTGCTGTCCACCGTCAAGCTCAAAGAGGGCGACCTTGAGATCGTGGTGCCGTCGCTCAGCATTCTGGCTGAACCGCCGGTCGCAGTGGTGACCGAGAACGCCAAGCGCAGGGGTAACGAAGAGCTGGCCACCGCCTATCTGCAGTACCTCTACAGCGCGGAAGGGCAGCAGCTGGCCGCCAAACATTTCTACCGCCCGCAGCTGACCCAGCTGGTGGATGCGGCGCTGCTCAAGCAGTTCCCCAAGGCCGAGCTGTTCAAGCTCAATGATGTCTTTGGCAGCTGGAAAGAAGCTCAGGCCACGCACTTCGATGATGGCGGCAGCTTCGACCAGATCTACCTGAAATAAGCAACGAGGCCGGACCGATGCACCTCACCTACTCCGTAGTGCCGGGCTTCCGTCCGGCCCTCGCCTTTACCCTGACCTATCTCAGCCTGGTGGTGCTGGTGCCGCTGGTGGCACTGGCCCTCAAGGCCTTCGGCCTGAGCCCGGCCGAGATGTGGGCCCTGCTCAGCGAGCCGCGCGTGGTGGCGGCCTTCAAGATCAGCCTGTGGACTGCGCTGCTGGCTGCCTTTCTCAACATCTTTATTGGCCTGCTGATCGCCTGGGTGCTGACCCGTTATGCGGTGCCGGGGCGGCGGCTGTGGGATGCGCTGGTAGATCTGCCGTTTGCCCTGCCGACGGCGGTGGCCGGCATCACCCTCACCGCCATCTATGCCCCCAACGGCTGGATCGGCCAGTACCTCAGTGACTGGGGGCTGCAGGTGGCCTTTGCCCCGCCGGGGATCGTCATCGCCCTGCTGTTTATCGGCCTGCCCTTTATTGTCCGCACCGTGCAACCGGTGCTGGCCGAACTCGATGGCGCCATCGAAGAGGCGGCGGCCACCCTGGGCGCCAACCGCGCCCAGACCTTCTGGCGGGTGATGCTGCCCAACCTGCTGCCGGCGCTGCTGACCGGTTTTGCCCTGGCCTTTGCCCGCGGCATTGGTGAATACGGCTCGGTGATCTTTATCGCCGGCAACATGCCTTTTGTTTCCGAGATCGTGCCACTGGTGATTGTCACCAAGCTCGAGCAGTACGACTACGCCGGCGCGACCACGGTGGCGCTGGCGATGTTGCTGCTGTCGTTTGTACTGCTGGTGCTGATCAACGCCCTGCAGTGGTGGACCCGCAAATGGACCGGTAAAGAGGAAGGTCGTTAATGGCGAACAATCATCTGCGCAGTGGCAACCCTAACCTGCTGGAGCCGCTGTGGATTCGGGTACTGCTGGTGATCCTGGCGCTGCTGCTGCTGGGGCTGGTGGTGCTGCTGCCACTGGCGGCGGTACTGGTGGAAGCCTTCTCGGCCGGGGTTGGCCACTATGTTGAGGCGCTGGCTGATCCCTTCACCCAGAGTGCGGTGGGGCTGACCCTGCTGGTGGCGCTGCTGACTGTGCCGCTCAACACCCTGTTCGGGGTGGCGGCCGCCTACGCCATCGCCCGTTACCGTTTTACCGGCCGCGGCCTGCTGCTCAGCCTCATCGACCTGCCGTTTTCGGTGTCGCCGGTGATCGCCGGTCTGGTCTACATCTTGCTGTTTGGCGCCCATGGCTGGTTTGGCAGCTGGCTGCAGCAGCATGACATCCAGATTGTCTTTGCCGTGCCCGGCATTGTGCTGGCCACCCTGTTTGTCACTGTGCCCTTTGTCGCCCGCGAGCTGATCCCGCTGATGGAAGAGCTGGGTCAGCAGGAGGAGGAGGCGGCCATCAGTCTGGGCGCCAGTGGCTGGCAGACCTTCTGGCGAGTGACCCTGCCCAATATCAAATGGGGGCTGCTCTATGGGGTGATCCTCTGTAATGCCCGGGCGATG
>JAGOCY010000329.1 GCA_017998495.1 Corallincola sp. | reverse complement strand
CTGGGACTTTATCGACCGCCATCTGCCGCGCTGGCAGGCCAACCCGCGCATGGCGCTGATCGTGCGTCAGTGGCAGCAGCGGCCCGAAGAGGAGCGGCAGGCGATCCGCGAGCAGGCCCAGCGGCTGTTCAACCGGCTGGAGGCGCTATGAGCGAAGGGATCTACCTGTTCGGTACCGATCTGCGCCTGGGCGATAACCCGCTGCTGCAGCTGGCCAGCCGCGAGTGTGACCGGCTGGCGCTGGTGGCGGTGGTGGATGAGCGCTGGCTGGAACGCAACTGCTTTGGTGGGCGCCGGGCCGGCCAGCGGCGGCTGCGCTGGCAGCTGGCCCAGTGGCAGGCGCTGGATCAGCAGCTGCGCCAGCAGGGGCAGCGGTTGCAGCTGATACAGGGCCACAGCGCGACGGTGCTGGCCGCGCTCTGTGCGCAGCGGCCGCAGGCCCGCTGGTATCTGGCCCAGCCGTGCGGGGTGGAGGAGGAACAGCAGCGGGCGTTGGTGCAGCAGCGGGCCGCGCAGCTGACCACTATGGAGTTATCTGGGCTGTTCGACGCCGGGCAGTTGCCGCCGCTGGCCCAGCTGCCGCTGCAGTTCGCCCCCTTTCGGCGGCTGGTGAGCAGCTTGCCGGTGGACTATCAGCCATTGCCCGCCCCCCGCTTGCCACCACTGTTGCCACTGCCGGAGCGCGGCCCAGTCTGGCAAAAAATGGCGGATGAGCGCTGGCACCGGCTGGCCCAGCACAGTGGCAGTGCCGATAGCCCGCTGGCGCTGATGGGCGAGGCGGCGGCCGGCCGCTACTGGCAGCGCTATCGCCACCACCACCTGCACCACTATCACTTAAGCCGCAATGCGCTGGATGGCCCGGGTGCGGCGGTCAGCGGCCTGTCACCGCTGCTGGCGGTTGGCCTGCTGTCAGTGCGCGGCCTGTGGCAGCAGCTGCAGCGCTGGGGCGGGGAGGGGGCCGAGGCTTTGGCGGCCGAGCTGCTGTGGCGTGAGTTTTTCCGCTGGTCGGCGCGGCAGCATGGCGCGCGGCTGTTTGCTCAGGAGGGCTTCCGTCAGCGGCCGTTTCAGCCCTGGGGGCAGGACCGCGCCGCTTTTGGCCGCTGGTGTCGGGGCGAGACCGGCATCCCCTTTGTCGATGCCAATATGCGCCTGCTCAACCGCTGCGGCTGGATGAGCAACCGTGGCCGCCAGAATGTGGCCAGTTTTCTGGTGCATGAACTGCAGCTCGACTGGCGCTGGGGCGCTGCCTATTTCGAGCAGCAGCTGGTTGATTACGACCTGGCCAGTAACTGGGGCAACTGGGCCTATGTCGCCGGGGTGGGGGCCGATCCCCGGTCGCCGCGGCGCTTTAACATCCTCAAGCAGGCCTACGACTACGACCCCGAGGCGGCCTTTGTCATCGCCCAGCTGCCGCAGCTGGCAACGTTGGGGGCAGCAGCCCACCGCCATGGCGTGGCCGACGCTGCCCCGGCGCGCAGCCTGCCGCTGTGGCAGCCGTGGCTTGCCGCCGCCGGGCATGGCGGATGATCCAGCTGCTGTGGTTCAAGCGCGATCTGCGCCTGCTCGATCATCAGGCGCTGGCCCAGGCGGCCCGTGCCGGGCCGGTGCTGCCGCTGTATGTGATCGAGCCTGAGCTGTGGCAGCAGCCCGACAGCAGCCTGCGTCAGTGGCAGTTTGTGGCCGAAGCGCTGCGCGATCTGCACGGAGCGCTGGCCCGGCTGGGGCAGCCGCTGTTGATTGTCGAAGGGGAGATCACCGCGGTGCTGGCGCGCCTCTGTCAGCGCTGGCCGATCGCCGCCCTGCACAGCCATGAGGAGACCGGCAACGGCTGGAGTTACCGCCGCGACCGGGCCGTAGCCCGCTGGTGCCGGGAGCGTGGCATCGCCTGGCATCAATACCCGCAGTTTGGGGTGAAACGGCCGCTGGCCAACCGTGACCACTGGCTGGCCTGGCGCGAAGCCTGGGTGGCGCAGCCGCTGGCCCGGCCACCGGCGCAGCTCGCTACCCTCAGCGCGGCCCCCTGGCCCGAGGCGCTGCTGCGCCAGCCGCGGGGCTTTGATCAACGGCCGACGCCGGGGCGTCAGCATGGTGGCAGCAAGGCGGCGCAGGGGATCTGGCAGGATTTCCTCAGCCAGCGGGTCACCGGCTATCGCGGGGGGATCTCCAGCCCGCTCACCGCCCCCCGGGCCTGTTCGCGGCTGTCGCCCTATCTGGCCTGGGGCTGCATCAGCCTGCGTCAGCTGCAACAGCAGGCGCGGCTGGCCGCCGCCGAGGCCGAAGGCCGCCACGCCGCAGGGCTGGAAGCATTCATCAGCCGCCTCTACTGGCACTGCCACTTTATCCAGAAGCTGGAAGATGAACCTGAACTGGAGCAGCGCAGCCTGCATCCGGGGCTGGCGGATCTCTACCCGCCGCAGCCTGACTCGGCGCGCTTAGCCGCATTACAGGCGGCGCAGACCGGCATCCCCTTTGTCGATGCCTGTTTGCGCTGGCTGGATCACAGCGGCTGGCTCAACTTCCGCATGCGCGCCATGGTGATGAGCGTCTCCAGCTATCTGCTGTGGTTGCCGTGGCAGCAACCGGCGTGGTTCCTCGCCCGCCAGTTCACCGATTACGAGCCGGGGATCCACTACCCGCAGGTGCAGATGCAGTCAGGCACCACCGGCATCAACCCCAACCGTATCTACAACCCGGTCAGGCAGGGGCAGCAGTGGGACAGCGACGGGCGCTTTATCCGCCACTGGCTGCCCGAACTGGCGGCGCTGCCCGATGCCTGGCTGCATCAGCCGTGGCTGCTGGACCGGGCCAGTCAGCAGCGCCTGGGGGTGGTGCTGGAGCGCGACTACCCGGCGCCATTGGTGGTGCCTGAGCAGGCGATGCGTGAGGCACGGGCACGCATCAGCGCCCATATCGCCCGGCTGCCGGATTACCGCGCCCAGCGCCAGCAGGTGGGGCAGCGCCACGGCAGCCGCCAGCGGCGCCAGCCAATACCGGCGCCCAGTGCCCAGCTGGGGTTTGACTTCTGATCTGTGGGGTGCCGCCTCCACACGACGGGCAGGCAGGCCGTTGCCGCACGGCCTCCCTGCACCCTCCGGCGGCCCGATAAGGGCTGCGCAATTCATGTGTGTGGCCTGTTCCGGCGCTGCTACCAGGCCGCTCGACGGTACATCCTTGTGCCGAGCTCGCTCTCGGTGAC
>JAGOCY010000328.1 GCA_017998495.1 Corallincola sp. | reverse complement strand
GACATGGGGCATCCCCGGCCAGGCGGTCAGGCTCGCCTTGCCACCGCTGCTCTCCACCTTGGCGGCGAGGCGCACCGCATCATCAAGCAGCACTTCATCCTCGCCCACATGGATCATCAACGGCGCCAGCTGCTGCAGTTCGCCCACCAGCGGCGAGATCAACGGCTGCCAGGGGTTGTGATGGCCGATGTAGTTGTTGCGCAGCAACAACAGGGTGGCAATGGCAAAGAACGGATCGCTGTCGTGGCGCTCAAACACAGTCGCGCCAGTCATCACCATGTCTACCGCCGGCGACAGCAGCACCGCCGCTGCTGGTTGCGGCTCACCCGCGTCGCGCAGCTGCATCAGGGTGGTCATCACCAGGTTGGCCCCCGCCGAGTCACCACCTAGGGCGATAGCGGAGGGCGGAAAACCATGGGCCAGCAGCCAGCGGTAGGCGAGCAAACAAGCGTTGACCGCCGCCGGAAAGGGGTGCTCCGGGGCCAGCGGATAGTTAACCATCAAGCCGCGCAGCCCCGACTGGCTGGAAAGGCGGGCCAGCACCGCGTTATGGGCCATGGGGCTGCGAAAACAGAAGCCGCCGCCGGGAAAATAGAGCAGCACTCCCAGCTGCTGGCAACCCGGGCGTTCGACCCAGCTACAGGGCAGATCACCGATGGCAAAAGAGGTGAGCTGAATATCGGGGGGCTGATTGATGAAAGAGCCGAGACGGTCGATCCCCTCGATCACCCGCCGCATCTCGTCAATGGTGCGGCAGCGCTCAAGGCGGGCCCGCATCACCCGGTGCAGCAGTGGTTTGAATGCCTTGCCTTGCCAGCTCACCATAAGGCCCCCACCGCTGTTGCGCGTTTATGGCCGGCCGCGGCCCTGTCTTCTGTTGTCTGCGTCAACGGGGCTGCGCCCCATCCTCGTCATCAGCATCATCACTGGCGGCGGGTTCCAGCTGGCCGTTGACCAAAGCCACCGCCAGTGCCACCACGTCCTGCTCCAGCCCACTCAGGGCCTCAACCAGATACTCAGCCATCCACTCAAAATGGGGCAACGCATCATTACTGCCCACCAGCCCGAAATGAACAGCACCATCATAACTATAGAGGGTGATGTTGAGACTTTGGCCCGGCAGTAGCAGCGACAGCGGATAAACCTCGGTCATGCGCGCCCCCATCAGGTAGAGCGGCTGCTTGGCCCCCGGCACATTGGAGATGATCAGGTTGCTGGCCGGCGGCACCACCCCATGCAGATTGAGCTTGCCGCCAAGCAGGGCCGCGGCGTTGACCAGAATCGAGTAGTTGACGTAAGCGGCTGGCGACATCGATAGCGCCTCCTGCTTGACGCCCGTCGAGGAGCGCTGGATGGCAGCCAGCCGTTCGATGGGCGAATCATCGGTCGCTCCCATCTCCACCAGGCCAATCGACATCTTGTTGCAGGCGGAGGCGAGATCGCCCGGACGGCGCAGGCTGATCGGCATCAGCGCGACCAGAGGCTTGGTGGGCCGCCAGCCGTGATCGGCCAGATAACGGTTGAGCGCGATGTCGCAGACAGCCAGGGCCACATCATTGAGCGAGGCGCCGGTCAAACGGCCAATCTGTCTGAAGCTGGCCAACGGAAAACGGCCCACGCAGATGCTACGGCCACCGCCAGTGCGCTGGTTAAGTGGGGTGCGCGGCGCGGTAAAGGGGGTGGCCAGCGGCGAATCGCCCAGATGCAGCGCCTTGAGCGCCAGCCGCGAACCGAGGCGCAGCAGTCCCGGCAGGGTTAGCACCTCTTTGGACAGCTTGCTGACGGCATCCAGCCAGCCGGCGACCATCCCCTGCTCGCTGACATCACCCTGGTGGCCCTCGTCCTCGCTCAGCGGGTGCTGCCAGAAGGGGCGGAACGGGCCGCGCGCCGAGGTGCTCATGCAGCGGGTGAACAGACCGCTGGCCCTCACCCCATCAGCCAGCGCATGGTGCATCTTGAGCGCCACCGCCACACAGCCATCGGCCATACCATCGACCAGCAGCAGCTGCCACAACGGCCGGCTACGGTCCAACGGCCGGCTGTGAAAGCGGCCGATCAGCTGCATCAGCTGGGCCCGGTCGCCCGGCTCCGGCAGCAACTCCAGGCCGATATGGTCAGCCAGCACCACCCGTTCACAGGGCAGCCACTGGGGCAGATTGTGGTAGCTGACACTCAGCCGCCAGTTAAAGGGGGCTACCACCTCAGGAAAGCTGAGCATGTGGCCGTACAGACGCCGGGCAAACTGCCCCAGCTGGCGTTTGGGCGGGCGCAGCAGCACCAGCCCGGTGACATGCATCGGCGTGTCATCGCTTTCAAACCAGACGAAGGCGGTATCCATGATCGACAGACTGGTCATTGCCGCCGCTCCATTTGCCGCAGGTCAGCCCTGCGCTGCGCCTCACCCGGTCAGCCACGACCAGCGCCCGCCAGCAGCGGGCGCTGACCGTTATCACCGGCGCTACTTGGTGCGCGACAGGGCCTCAACCGCCGCCGCCAGCTTGTCGAGCTTGTCGTTCATCTCCTCCAGCTTGCGCCGGTCAATACCGCTGAGCTTGAGGAACAGCTCGTTAACCCGCTCCTCCACTTTGTCGCTGGCTCGCTCGCGGGTCTCTTCCAGCTTCTGGCGGGTGGCAAACTCCACCTCCTGGCCACGGGTGACCAGCTCCTCAAACACTTCGCTGGATTTATCCCCCAGCCCCTGGGCCTCCTCGATGCTCTTGCTGTAGAGCCCCAGCCCGGCCAGCCAGATGTTGCGCGCCAGCTGTTCGCCGTTTTCCAGCACCCGGCGGGCAGTTTCCTTGACGTTATTGGCGTTCATGACAGCCTCCTCCTGCAGTGGTCGGAGCTGGCCCTGCTGGCCGCTCCGGCCGGGGTTCACGACACTTCAGCAACAGCCGCTTCAACCTTTTCCGCCACCTCGCTGGCTGCCACTTCAACCTTGGCGACCACCTTTTTAGCGGCGGGTTTTACCGCTTTGGCACTCTTGCTAGCCGCCTGTTTGGCCTTGGCATGCTCCGCCTTGACCCCTTCGGCCATCGCCTCCACCACCTTGGCCAAGGCCTTGGCCGCTGGCTTGGCGGCAGCGCTCAGCTCCGCTTTCAGCTCGGTCTGGGGCTCAACTTTATGCTCTGCTTTGGGCGCAGCTTTGGCGGCCGGACGGGCAACAGCCTTAGCCGCAGGGCGGGCAGCTGGGGCGGCA
>JAGOCY010000327.1 GCA_017998495.1 Corallincola sp. | reverse complement strand
CCTGGCCACCGCCATCGGCCGCGGTAATACGGTGGTCAGCCAGCTGGGGGCCGAAAGCAACCGCATTGGTCAGGTGCTGTCAACCATCCGCGGCATTGCCGAACAGACCAACCTGCTGGCCCTCAACGCCGCCATCGAGGCCGCCCGCGCCGGCGAGCAAGGGCGCGGCTTTGCGGTGGTTGCCGACGAGGTGCGTAACCTGGCCCAGCGCACCCAGCAGGCCACCGACGAGATCAACACCATGCTTGCCAGCCTGGTCCAGGGTGCTGACCAGGCACTCACCGCCATGAGCGACTGCCAGCACAGTGCCGATAGCGCTTCCCACAAGGTTTCAACCAGCGAACAGCGGATGCGCGAGCTGGCCAGCGAGATCGAGCGACTGTCAGACAGCATCATTCAGGTCTCGGCCGCCGCCGAAGAGCAGAGCCAGGTCAGCGGCGACATCAACCGCAGCCTGCATCAGGTGGCCCAACTGGCGGAGACCTCGCGCCACAGCCTGAACACCGCCCGCCAGGTGCAGGAGTCACTGAGCGAGCGCTTTGTGGCCCTGGCCGGCCAGCTGGCCCGCTTCCGCATCGACCGTAGCTGAGCCGGGCAGTTAGCGGCTGACCGGCTTCTTGGTCAGCCGCCGCTGCAAGGTGCGGCGGTGCATACCCAGCGCCCGTGCGCTGGCCGAGATGTTGCCGCCGTGGGCGGCCAGCGTCTGCTGGATATGTTCCCAGGCGAGGCGGGCCACCGATGGCGGCACCAGCTGCCCGGCGCTGTGGCTGCCGGCCTGGGGTTGGTGGTCAAAGGCGGCAAGCAGGGTGGCAGCAGTCACTGGCTTGGCCAGATAGTGCACCGCCCCCAGCTTGATCGCGTCTACCGCCGTGGCCACCGCCGCATAGCCGGTGAGCAGCACCACTGGCAGTTCAGCTGCCTCGGCGCGGATGCGCGCCAGCAGCGCCAGCCCCGACTGCTCGCCGAGCTTGAGATCGAGCACCACCTTGTCGACACCGCCCGCCGCCAGCAGCGCCAGCGCGCCGGCCTGGTCATGGGCGCAGACCACCGGCTGGCCATAGGCCTGCAGCTGGCGCGCCATCAACCGGCAAAACAGCAGATCGTCATCCACCAGCAACAGCATCATCACCACTCCGTTGCAGATAGTCCCAAGGCAGCCACAGGCTGGCCCGCCCCCCTTGACCATTTTCCTGCTGGCCATTCACCAGTTGCAGCCGGCCGCCACACAGCTCCATCGCCGTGCGCACCAGTGCCACCCCCAGCCCCAACCCCTGCAGCGGTTGATCCGGCTGCTGATCGGCCAGCAGCCAGGCGGGAAAGCCCGGCCCCTGATCGGCCAGAGTCAGCAGCAGCCCCTCACCCTCGGCACTCACCTCAAGCTGCAGCGGCCCGCCGGCGCGGCGGCCGTTATCCATCAGGTTCCACAGCGCGTGGTGAAGCAGGCCATCGTCCGGCCACCACAAACCATCCGCGTCGAGGCCGGGCGGCCAGTGCAGGCTGCAACCGCAATCGGGGTTGACCAGCTGCCACTCATCCACCAGCTGGGTCAGGCGCGCCGCCAACGGCTGCGGCGGGCTGGCCGCCTGCTGGCGCAGCGGCGCCAGGGCCTGCAGGCAGCTGTGCAGCTGATGGCCCATCTCGGCCATGTCCGCCTGCCAGCTGGGCGGCAGCGCGGGGTCTGCACGCCAGTGCTCATGCAGCAGCAACAGGTTGTTGAGCGGCGTGGCCAGATGGTGGCAGGCGGCTGCGGCACGGGCGCCGCTGGCAGTGAGCATGGCATGGCGCCCCTGCCGCTGGTGCAGCTGCAGCAGTCGCTGTCCCTGCTGGCGTACCCGCCACGCCAGCCGGTTGATAAAGATGCCGGTGAGGCCGGCAGCCAGCATAAAGCTACCCCACATCCCCCACAGGTGGCTGGGGTCAGCGCCATGGTGGGCATGCGCCGCCAGCGGCTCGGGGGTCAGCCCCAGCAACAGCAGGGCATAACCGCCACCGGCGGCAGCCACCAGTGCCAGCCAGCCCCAGAAGCCGAGGGTGGCGGCAGCGGCGGCAAGAGGCAGCAGCAGCAGGGTCAGCAGCGGGTTGGCACCGCCGCCATGGGCGGCAAAAAACAGCAGCAGCAGCGCCAGATCCAGCCACAGCTGCAGCTGCCACTGCTGCTGCAGACGGCGGGCGGCCAACAGCCACAACCCGGCCAGCAGCAACAGCGGCAACGCTGGCCACAACCGGCTGTGATCGAGCAGCAGCCACTCCGCCGCCACCGTCAGCAGCAGTACCAGCCACAGCAGAGCGCGCAACAGCCGATAAAGCTGGGCGATATGGCGGCCGTCAGCGGGTAGCAACAGGGTGATCATCAGGGTTCGCGCGGCAGGCAGAGGGCGGATTGTGGCTGAAGGCCGGGGGAGCGGTCCACCCCCGGCTGATGAGCCAGGCTCACCACTGATAGCTGGCCTTGACCCAGGCGGTCAGCCCCGGCTCATTGACCCGGATGGTCTGGGTGAAACCAGCCACCATCGCCCCGCTGCGGCTGAGGTGTTCGGCGTAGCTTTTATCGAGCAGGTTATCGATACCGGCGGTCAGCAGCAGCGCCTCATCCGGCTGCCAGCCGCCGTTGATGGAAAGCACACCAAAGCCAGCGCTCTCCCCCAGATCCTGACCGACGATATTGCCCTGATTGACCGCCACCCGCGACTGGCCCGCCACCAGCCGCCACAGCAGGCCACCGCTCCACGGGCCGCGCTGATAGTTGAGGCCAAGACGCCCCTCCAGCGGTGGCTGCTGGGCCAGTGGCCGGTCATCGCTGAGGTTGTCGCCGTGGACATAGGCCAGGCTGCTATCGACCGCCCAGCGCCGGGCAAACTGATAGCGCAGCGCCAGTTCACCGCCGTAGCTTTCACTGTCGATGTTGCGGGTGACGGTGGCGGAGCTCATGCCGCGCGGCCAGTCAGACTGGATCAGGATGTAATCGTCGATGCGATTGGCAAACAGCGAAGCGGATCCCTGCCACTGCGCCGATTCATGAACCCAGCCGAGATCGAGCTGGCGGTTGCGCTCGGGGCGGGTGTCGAAGGCGCTGATGGTGGTTTCACTGCCCTTGCCACCGCCGATCAGCTCCCAATAATCGGGGAAGCGCTCGGCCTGCCCCAGCCCGAGATACCAGGTGCCCAGCGGTTGGGCCAGCTCGTAACGGACAAAGCCACTGGTCAGCCATTCGT
>JAGOCY010000326.1 GCA_017998495.1 Corallincola sp. | reverse complement strand
GCTATCCCCTCAGCACCCGCTTCTGTCAGGGGGGCTGGTCGCCGACGATCACCCGCGAAGTGTTTGAACGCGGCCATGCGGCGGTGATTCTACCTTACGATCCGGTGCGCGACGAACTGGTGATGCAGGAACAGTTTCGGGTCGGCGCGTTGGCGACCAGTGACCAGCCGTGGCTCAAGGAGCTGGTAGCCGGCATCATCGACGAGGGGGAGACCGCCGAGCAGGTGGTGCGCCGCGAAGCGATGGAGGAGGCCGGCCTTGAGGTTGGCCGGGTGGAGAAGCTGTTCAGCTATCTGGTCAGCCCCGGCGGTACCACCGAGCGCATCGATCTTTTTATCGGCGAGGTAGACGCCAGTAACGCTGGCGGTATTCACGGCCTGGCCAGCGAAGCCGAGGATATCCGCGTCGAGGTGATCAGCCGTCAGCAGGCATTGCAACTGCTGGCTGCCGGGGCCATCGACAATGCCGCCACCCTGATCGGCCTGCAGTGGCTGCAGGTCAACGGCGAGGCGTTGCGTGCCCGCTGGCTGGCGACGCGATGAGCACCCTGGTGCGCCGCTATGTGCCGGATCTGGCCGCGCTGTTGCGCTGCTGTGAGCTCAATTACCTGCGCCTGCACCAGTTGTTGCGGCCGCTGGAGCAGGCCGGACAGCGGCTGTCGTGGGCGCTGGATGGTGAGACTTCGGTGGAAGCCGTGGTGGATGAGACCACCCGCTACACCGCCTTGATCAGCCTGCGTCAGCAGCGAGCGGGCACACCCGACTGGCTGCTGCCGGCGATGCGGGTGCGCATGTACCATGATGCGCGGCTGGCGGAAGTGTTAACCAGCCAACAGATCAGTAGCTTGGCTCCACGGTATGATTATCCCAATGCCAAGATGCATCAGCGCGATGAGAAATACCGGGTCAACCATTTCCTCGGCGAGTGGCTCGCTGTGAGCCGTCGTATCGGTTACTGCCAAAGTGCGGAGTGAGCGCCGCCTGCGGGACTGATGAGGATGACTGCGGATCGCGCCTGCACTGACACAGGACCCTGGACCGCGCGTGAATCGACCAAGTCTGACCCTGGCTCCCGCAACTGCCGGCGATGCGCCGCTGCGGGTGGTCCAGATCACCGATAGCCACCTCTTTGGCGAGCCAGAGCGGGCACTGCTGGGCGTGCCCACCGCGGCCAGCTTTGCTGCCGTGGTTGAGCAGGTGCGCAGCGACGAAGGCTGCCCTGACCTGATCCTGGTCACTGGCGACATCTCCCAGGATGACAGCCGTGAGTCCTACCGCGCCTTTGCCCAAACCATGACCAGCTTTGCCTGTCCGGTGGCCTGCTTTGCCGGCAACCATGATGACCGCGATGGCATGGCCCTGTGCCTGGAACCGTTGCGCCATTGGCGTATCCGCCAGCTGCTGGCGCCGGGCTGGCAGCTGCTGCTGCTGGAGAGCCAGGTTGAGGGTCACACCTATGGCCGGGTCAGCGCTGATGAACTGGAGTTTGTGCGTGCCGCCGTGGCCAGCCAGCCGCAACGCCGCACCATGCTGTTTCTTCACCATCCACCGTTGCCGGTCGGCTGCAACTGGCTGGATCAGCACCGTCTGCGCAATGGTGAAGAGCTGCTGGCCGTTGCTGCCCAGCTCGGCGTGGTGGCCATTGTCAGTGGCCATGTCCATCAGGATTTTCGGGCCAGCGTTGGTGGTGTGGAGGTACTGACCACCCCCTCCACCTGCATTCAGTTTCTGCCGCGCTCGGTGCAGTTCAAACTCGACAGTGCCAGCCCGGGTTACCGTACCTTCGAGCTGTGGCCCGACGGCCGTTGGCAGACCCAGGTGAAGCGGCTGGCGGACCACCGTTTCAGCCCCCAGTTTGATAGTGCTGGCTATTGATGGGCCGGCGCATCATCTATGTGCATGGTTTCAACAGCTCGCCCCACTCGGCGAAAGCCGTGACCCTTGGCCACTATCTGCGCCAGCACCATGCCGATATCGACTATCAGGTGCCGCAGCTGCCCGGTGATGCCCTGACCGCCGTGGCTATGGTCGAGGCGCTGGTGACCAGCTGGCAGGGGACTGTGGGGTTGGTGGGCAGCTCCCTCGGTGGCTTTTACGCCACAGTGGTGGCCGAACGTCACCAGCTGCCAACGGTGCTGATCAACCCGGCGGTGGCGCCCCACCGGCTGTTGGCCGGCTACCTGGGGATGCAGCACAACCCTTACACCGGCGAGCAGTACCTGCTCGATGATAGCCAGTTGGCGGTGCTGGAGGAGCTGATGCCGGCCGCGCCCTGGATGGGACGCTACTGGCTGCTGCTGGGCACCGCCGATGATGTGCTCGATTACCGTGATGCCCTGGCTTGGTATGGGCCATCGCCAGCCGAGATTGAGCAGGGAGATGACCATGCCCTGCGCCATTTTCCACGCCATCTGCCGGCGTTGGTGGACTTCCTCTTTCCCTCTCCCTGACAATGCGGCCCCAGGCCGTCGCCGCGCGAGTCGATCATGAGCGAAAACTACACAGCCGAAGCCCTGGAAGTCCTCACTGGCCTTGAGCCGGTGCGTCGCCGTCCAGGCATGTACACCGACACCAGCCGTCCCAACCATCTGGGTCAGGAGGTGATCGACAACAGCGTGGATGAGGCGCTGGCCGGCCACGCCCGCAAGATCACTGTGGTGCTGCATGAGGATCAGTCGCTCGAAGTGACCGACGATGGTCGCGGCATGCCGGTCGACATTCACCCTGAGTATGGGGTGAGCGGGGTTGAGCTGATCCTGTGCAAGCTGCACGCTGGCGGCAAGTTCTCCAACAAGAACTATCAGTTCTCCGGCGGCCTGCATGGGGTCGGCATCAGCGTGGTCAACGCCCTGTCGACTCGGGTTGAGGTGACGGTGTGGCGCGACGGCCAGCAGTATGAGATCGGCTTTGCCAATGGCGACAAGGTGCGCGAGCTGGCAGTCACCGGCACCGTAGGCAAGCGCAACACCGGTACCCGTGTCCACTTCTGGCCGGATGGCAGCTTCTTCGACGCGCCGCGCTTCTCCTCGACCAAGCTGGTTCATCTGCTGCGCGCCAAAGCGGTGCTCTGCCCCGGCCTGCGCATCGACTTTGACGACCGGGTAGAAAAAGAGCAGCACAGTTGGTGCTATCAGGATGGTCTGCGCGATTACCTCAAAGCGGCGCAGAAAGAGTGGACCACCTTGCCTGCGGAGCCTTTTACCGGGGCCTTTGC
>JAGOCY010000325.1 GCA_017998495.1 Corallincola sp. | reverse complement strand
CGGAGACATCATCATGGCCTTTGAACTTCCTGCCCTGCCCTACGCCAAAGACGCCCTTGCTCCGCACATCTCGGCGGAAACCCTCGAGTTCCACCATGGCAAGCACCACAACGCCTATGTGGTCAAACTCAACAGCCTGATCCCGGGCACCGAGTTTGAAGGTAAGTCGCTGGAAGAGATCATCAAGAGCTCCACCGGCCCGGTGTTCAACAACGCCGCCCAGATCTGGAACCACACCTTCTACTGGCATTGCCTCAGCCCGAACGGCGGCGGCGAGCCGACTGGCGCCCTGGCCGATGCCATCAACGCTGCCTTTGGTTCCTTCGCCGAGTTCAAGGCTAAGTTCACCGATAGCGCCATCAACAACTTCGGTTCCAGCTGGACCTGGCTGGTGAAGAAAGCTGACGGCACTGTGGCCATCGTCAACACCAGCAATGCCGGTACCCCGCTCACCGACAGCAGCGTCACCCCGGTGCTGACCATCGACCTGTGGGAACACGCCTACTACATCGACTTCCGCAACGCCCGTCCGACCTACATTGAGGCGTTCTGGAAACTGGTCAATTGGGACTTTGCCGCCCGCAACTTCGCCGGCTAAGCATCTCGAGCCATAACGCAAAAACGCCTCCAACTCTGGAGGCGTTTTTCATCCGGCTGACGGCCGCGGCTCAACTACGGCGATCGGCCAGATCGCTAGGTACGTCATGGCGGAACTGCTGCCACAGCTTGCCACTGTCCATGCCGTAGCGCCGCACCACTTGCGGCACCTCTTCAAAGTTGCCGGCAGCGGCCAGCTCACCCAGGCGCCGGTAGAACGCCAGCGCCAACGCCCGCCCCTCGGCATGGCTGAAATAGTAACCACCGACCCGCGCATAGAGCCCTTTAAAGCCATTGAGGATCAGGGCATAGATTGGGTTGTTGGAGGCAAACGCCAAAGCATGGTTGAGACGATAGTCATAATCGGTGAATGCCAAGGCATCATCGACCAGACTCTCAGCCTCGGCCAGCACCGCCTCCGCCTTGGCCGCATTGTGCTTGATCGCAGCACGAATAAAGATGGCGCTGATGTTGGTGCGTGCAGCCAGCAGCTGATCGACCAGCTCGGGGATCCCCTGCTGATCAAGCCGGGCCAGGGTTTCCAGAATGTTGAGCCCCGAGGTTTCCCAAAAATTGTTCACCCGGGTTGGCTTGCCGTGCTGGATGGTCAACCAGCCATCACGGGCCAGCCGCTGCAGCACCTCACGCAAGGTGGTGCGGGTAACGCCGATCAACTCAGACAACTCGCGCTCGGCAGGGAGAATGGAGCCGGGAGGAAAGCGGTTATTCCAGATCGACTCGATGATGTATTCCTCGGCAAAACCTGCAGGGGACTGCGCCTTGATGATCATTCGCGACACGCTTTCTCGGGCGGTAAATGGCAACTCATCTTACCACCGAAGCCGAAGCCAACAATCCGCCGGTACAGCAGCGCCACCAACCAGTTCCAGCAGTCGTGATCCATGCACTGTTCTTGATGTCAGCCATAGGTTTAACGGCCAACAGGCTCTATCATTTGGCGCCCTTCTACCCCACTGTGCGCGCCAGCCCCCGCCGGAGACCCATCCATGGCCGATTCGCCCAACCTGCTAACCGCCTTTACCCGCAACTTTCTGGGTCACTCACCCGATTGGTACAAGCTGCTGATCATTGTTTTTCTGGTGATCAATCCCATCATCTTCGCCCTCGACCCGTTCGTGGCAGGCTGGTTGCTGGTGGCCGAATTCATCCTGACGCTAGCCATGGCGCTCAAGTGCTATCCGCTGCAACCGGGCGGCCTGCTGGCCCTTGAGGCGGTGTTCATCGGCATGACCTCACCCAAAACTGTCTATGGCGAGATCGCCCACAACTTCCCGGTGATCCTGCTGCTGATCTTCATGGTCGCCGGTATCTACTTCATGAAGGGTCTGCTGCTGTTCATCTTTACCAAGATGCTGCTGCGCATCCGCTCCAAAGTCGTGCTGTCTCTGGCCTTCTGCTTTGCCGGTGCGTTTTTGTCGGCCTTTCTCGATGCGCTGACAGTGATCGCCGTGGTGATGAGCGTGGCCACCGGTTTTTATGGTATCTACCATCGGGTGGCTTCGGGCCGACCGCAGCACGCGGATCATGATCAGAACAACGACGACGATCTGCCCGAGCTGTCCCGCTCGGATCTGGACCAATTTCGCGCCTTCCTGCGTTCACTGATGATGCATGCGGCAGTGGGGACCGCGCTCGGCGGCGTGTGCACCCTGGTGGGCGAACCTCAGAACCTGATCATCGGCCATGTCGCTGGCTGGAACTTTGTTGATTTCTTGATCCGTGTCGCGCCGGTCAGCGTGCCGACTCTGATCGCGGGCTTACTGACCTGCGTCCTGCTGGAGAAAAGTGGCCGTTTTGGTTACGGCACCCCGTTACCTGAACATGTCGGCACCATCCTGCGCGAGTACGAAGCCCATGAGGCCGCCAATCGCACCCTGCGCGACAAGGTCAATCTGGTGGTGCAGGGGCTGATCATCATCTGGCTGGTGGTCGCACTGGCGCTGCACCTGGCCGAAGTGGGCGTGATCGGCCTGTCAGTGATCGTACTGGCAACCGCACTGACCGGTATTACCGAAGAGCATGCACTGGGTAAAGCGTTCCATGAGGCCCTGCCTTTCACCGCTCTGCTCACCGTTTTCTTTGTGGTGGTGGCCGTGATCGCGGACCAGAAGCTGTTCGCCCCCGTCACTCATTGGGTGCTTTCCTTTGAGGGCCATGGCCAGCTGTGGCGAGTATTCCTGGCCAATGGCCTGCTCTCCGCGGTCAGCGATAACGTCTTCGTCGGCACCGTCTATATCACTGAAATGATGAATGCCCTCAAAGAGGGGATCATCAGCCGTGACCAGTTCGATCTGCTGGCGGTTGCGGTCAACACCGGAACCAACCTGCCCTCGGTCGCAACCCCCAATGGTCAGGCCGCGTTCCTGTTCCTGCTCACCTCAGCGTTGGCCCCGCTCATTCGCTTGAGCTATGGCCGCATGGTGTGGATGGCTCTGCCCTACACCCTGGTGCTGATTGGCGTCAGCCTGACCGCCATCCTGTTCCTGCTCACACCGATGACCGCCCAGTTCTACGAGTGGGGCTGGATCCACCATATGGCTGTCACCGCACCGCAAGCGCCGGCCAGCCATTGATCCTGTGACCATAGGCCTGAACCGG
>JAGOCY010000324.1 GCA_017998495.1 Corallincola sp. | reverse complement strand
ACAGCCGGAGGCGCCGACCACCGATACGAACTCCCCGGCAACCACCTCGGCGTTGATCCGCTCCAGCACCCGGTTGTCGCCGTAGCTTTTGGCCACATTGGTCAACTGCAGCACCGGTACTTTGGGTGCATTAGCGCTCATCAGTGGCCTCCTTTGCTGTCAGCCTGATACCAAGGGAAGGCCAGCCGCGACAGCTGGGCCAGCAGCCAGTCCACCAGCCACGCCAGCAGGGTGATCCAGGCGACATAGGGCAGGATCAGATCCATGGCCAGATAGCGGCGCACCAGAAAGATGCGGTAGCCCAGCCCTTCGGTGGCGGCCACCGCCTCGGCGGCGATCAGGAACAGCCAGGCGGCCCCCAGCGACAGCCGCACCGCATCAATCAGCCGCGGCAGCAGCTGCGGCAGCATCACCCGCAGCGCCACCAGCCAGGTACAGGCCCCCAAGGTCTGGGCCTTGATCAGCATCTCCTCGGGCAACTCCAGCGCCCGCGCCTGCAGATCGCGGATCAGAAAGGGGGTGATGCCCAAGGCAATCAACACCCCTTTAGACAGTTCCCCAAGGCCAAAGACGATGAACAGTACCGGCAGGATCGCCATCGGCGGGATCAGCGAGATGGCGGTGATCAACGGCGACAGCCCGGCCCTGACCAGCGGCAGCAAGCCGTTGGCCAGACCGATGAACAGGGCAATGGCCGCCGAGGCAGCCACGGCAATGCCAAGTCGCTTGAGGCTGGCCGCCGTATCCACCCAGAACACCACCTCGCCAGTACGCACATTGGGCTCGATGGCATTGCGCCGGATCGCCTCGGCAAACTGGGCCATGGATGGCAACAACTTGTCGTTGGGATTTTCGGCCAAGCGATCCGCTGATGCGGCCAGATACACCAGCAGCAGCAGCATGAAGGGCAGTAACCCCAGCAACAGCCGGCCACCAGCACCGGGCGTCAGGTTCATCAGTCGGCGCATCGCCACCTCCGCGAGCTAATGGCAGATCAGAGCTTGCCGTCGGCAGCCAGCTGCATGTAACTGGGGTCAAAGCGCAGCTTGATATTGGCGCTGTTGCCATAGACACCGGCCGGCGTCTCGATGCCGATGAAGCCCGCATCCGGCGCACCTTCACCCAACAAGCCATGGGCAAAGCTGAACTCAGCCACCTTCTGCATGGTTGCCTTCAGCTCGGGGCTGTTGGTAAAGGCCACCGCATCTGAGGCCTGATAGAACATACGCGTAGTCGCCAACTGGGCTTCAAAACCGGCCAAATTCGTACCTGAGGCCACAGCCATGGCGGTGCGCGCCGCTTTGCCGGCGTCGCTGTCGGCGCTCATGGTGGCCATGATCTCGTACCAGGCGCCGGTCAAGGCTTTGCCAAAGGCCGGGTTGTCCTTAAGCACGGCGCTGTTGACCACCATCAGGTCGATGATCTCACCCGGGATCTGGCTGGAGTCGAACACCTTGGTGGCACCCGGCATGGCCAGCATTTCAGACAGCAGCGGGTTCCAGGTGGCCACGGCGTTAACGTCGGCGGTGGCAAAGGCGGCAACCAGATCGGCGTCCGAGGTGTTGACCACACTCAGATCGCGCTCCGACAGGCCAACGGTCTCCAGGCCACGCGCCAGCAGATAGTGGCTGACCGACAGTTCCACCAGATTGACCTTGCGCCCCTTGATGTCTGCCAGTGACTTGGCGTCTTTGAGCACCACACCGTCGTTACCGTTGGAGAAGTCACCGACGATCAGGGCGGTGGAGTCAACGCCACCGGCGGCCGGAATGGTCAGGGCATCCATGTTGGCCATCACGCAGCCATCGAACTGGCCAGCGGTGTACTGGTTGATCGACTCGACGTAGTCGTTGATCTGCACGATCTCGACTTCGATACCGTATTTGTCGGCCCATTTCTTCATGATGCCGGAGGATTCGGCGTAGTCCCACGGCATCCAGCCCACATAGATGGACCAGGCGATGGTGAACTTTTTCTTTTCAGCGGCCAGAGCGGCCGGGCTGGTGAGGGTCAGCAGGGCTGCCCCGAGGGTGAATGCGGCGAGCAGACGGGTAAAGCAGCCTTTCATCTTCAATCTCCCACAGGATTTGAGTTACACGCATGGAGGACCCGCAACGCAAGTCATCTCCCGGGCTTTTGTCCCGCCGTGTAACCCCCTGTCGGAGGTCGCCAACTCTCGGACCAGCACTGCACCCTTGCAGCCGGAACCCTAGTCAGCCATTTGCCGAATTGTAAGCCTCGTCCCCGACCAGCAACACCAGGGCGGTTCCTCGATGCGTAGCTGTACTTCAGCAAAAGCCAGGCCAGCGCTGCATGGCATTTAAAAACAATAAGTTAGAGTCGCGATCGATTGAAATTGGCCCATCTTGCACACAAGATGCGCACCATCAGCAAGCAATGCACCAATAATGTGCAATGCGCCACTGTTGCCACTGCCGCCAAGCGTGGGCAGCATAGCGGCCACAGCAACCAAGGAGAGGCCAGCATGCTCAGTTACCAGCAACTCGATCTTATTGCCGACAGCTATACGCCTCTGCTGGCCGCTATCTGGCTCAGTTCCGCCCTGTGGCCGCTCCGCCAACGTCGATGGCCAACTGCTGCCCGCAACTTGGCAAGCGGCCTAGTCGCGGCAGCCATCGTCTATGGCCTGATGTTTGTGGACCTGTGGCTGGCATTGTGGCCGCGCTGGGCGCTGGATTACAGCACCCACAGCGCTCTAGCCATCGCCCTGGTGGTCCAGCTGTGGTGGTTGCTACCCCGCCAACGCTGGCTGTGGCTCGGTTCACTCCTCGCCTACGCCGCCCTGATGCGCTATCAGGGCTATCACAGCTGGGGCGATATGCTGACGACCGCGCTGATGGTGGCACCTTTGCTGGTGATCTGCCGACTGGGGGCCCGCTCTTTTAAATCAAAGTGATAGAGAAGAGACGCAGCCAGAGACAAACCTAACTGTAAAATTTTGCGACACTCGACTACAATCCTTGATGATCCGCCGCTAGCACGGCCCCCCACTGCTAAACTTTGAGCAGGATCATCGAGGAGCAACAGCCGATGACCAGAACTACCGGCTTCACTTTGATTGAGTTAATGGTGACCCGTCATTCCGCACCTGATTTTCCCTTTTTCGCGGCTTGACGGCGATCGGCTGTTTTGATCTATTACTGCTTTTTGCAGGTCGCTCATCATGCCCGCTCCCCGCATCGCCATTCGTAACCTCGATCA
>JAGOCY010000323.1 GCA_017998495.1 Corallincola sp. | reverse complement strand
CCACACGGTGCAGCTTAGTTTTGAGCCGGGTAGTGAGCTCAAGGTTGACGGGCTGACCTTTGGTCTCAAGCAGGTCCATTTCCATACCCCCAGCGAGAACATGATTGATGGCAAGAGTTATCCGCTTGAGGCTCATCTGGTCCATGCCAGTGCTGACGGTCAGCTGGCCGTGGTGGCGGTGATCTATGAACTGGGTCAGGACAACAGCGTGCTGGCCAGCAGCTGGGCGCAGCTGCCGACCACGGTCAGCGATCCCTTGCCGCTGTCATCGCCACTCAAGGCGGCCGAACTGCTGCCAGCCAAACGGGACTACTACCGCTACAGCGGTTCGCTGACCACGCCGCCCTGCAGCGAAGGGGTGCGCTGGCTGGTGTTCAAGGACCATCCGCAGGTGAGCAAGGCACAGGTGGAGCGCTTTGTGGCTGCGCTCGGTGGTCGTCATAACAACCGTCCGGTGCAGCCCTACCATGCCCGCCAAGTAGTGGAATAAAGCGCTGACCGGTGGCTGCCGGCGTTTAGCTGGCAGCCCCGTCGCGGATCACCAGATCGCCGCCAGCATCGCGGCTGTAGTGGATCTCCTGCTCCAATTCGGCGCGGATCAGTGGATGGCTGGTCAGCCAGCCGGGGGGAAGGGTCAAGGTCAGGCTGTTGTCGGCCGAACTGAGCATCACTGGCGGCACCGCATTGCCGCTGCGGCGGCCGGAGAGGATCACTGCCAGCCGCAGGATGCGCGCCAGACGCAAAGCCTGCTGTGGCGGAAAGCCGTTCAGGCGGTTAAAGGCGGGCTGCTCCAGCCGTTCCTGATAGCTGCCCACCAGCTGGCCCAGCAGCTGCTTCTGGGCGGCCGTAAAGCCAGGCATGGTGGCGTTGTCGATGATGTACTGGCTGTGGCGATGGGCCTGACGGAAGCCAATCAGCAGCCCCACTTCATACAGCTGGGCGGCACAAGCCAGCATCTCCACCCCTTCGAGCGCCGACAGCTGCCAGTCATCCTCAATCTGAGCGCAGAGGTTGAGGGCCAGCTCGCTGACCCGCGCGGCGTGGGCAGTATCGACCCGGAACTGGGCCTTGATGCTGAGCACGGTGCGCTCGCGGATCTCCAGCGTCCGGTTGCCCAGCATCTCGTAAACCAGCCCTTCGCGCAGGGCGCCACCGGAGAGCAGCAGGTAATCGACGCCAAGGGTGCGGAAGATGGCGATCAGGATGGCTAGGCCGCCGGCAAATACCGGTATGCGTTCGGGCAGCAGGCCACCAATGGCCAGCTGGTCGAGGCGGCCGGCTGCCACGCAGCGCTGCATCAGCGCTTCGAGGCGGGCGAGGGTGATACGCTCATCGACACCGCTGGCCAGCAGCACCTCCTGCACCGCCTGAATGGTGCCAGAGGCCCCCAGGGCCCGCTGCCAGCCATGCTGGCGGAAGCGCTCGCGCTGGCTGATCAGTAGTGCAGTGGCGGCGCCTATCGCCTCATCAAAGGCCTGCTGACTGAGCAGCCCCTCGCCAAAGTAGCGGCGGGTATAAAGCACGCAGCCCATCGGCAGGCTGATCAACACCCGTGGCTCGAACTGTTCGCCGGCCACCAGTTCGGTGCTGCCGCCGCCGATGTCGATCACCAGTCGCTTGCCACGACCGGATGAGGTGTGGGCAACGCCGAGGTAGATGAGGCGGGCTTCTTCGTCACCGGGGATGATGTTGAGCGGTACGCCGAGGATATCGGCGGCACGGGCGGCAAAATCGGCGGCGTTATGGGCCAGCCGCAAGGTGGCGGTGGCTACCACCCGGATCTGGCTGCGCGGGATGTCCTGCAAGCGTTCAGCAAAGAGTGCCAGGCACTCCCAGCCACGCGCCATGGCTGCGTCATCAAGCATGCCGTCGCTGCCGAGGCCGGCAGCGAGACGTACTTTGCGTTTGATTTTGGCAACAACCTGAACTGAGCCAGCTACCGGGCGGACCACCAGCATATGAAAGCTGTTGGACCCAAGGTCGATGGCGGCATACAGCTCACGGTTGCCGTCCATCGTTGGGTTACCGAGCCCGGCGTCGCCCGCCGCCACCGCCGCCAAGGCGCTGGGAGGGACGGCTGTTGGCCGTGCGTGGCCGGTTAATGCGCACCGGCGGCGGCAGATCGGTCAGCAGTGCCAAGGGATCGTAGTGGCTGACCGGAATGGCGTGGCCCACATACTCTTCAATTGCTGGCAGATTGATGGCGTATTTCTCGCACGCGAACGAAATCGCATGGCCACTGGCGCCAGCGCGACCGGTACGGCCGATGCGGTGGACATAGTCCTCGCAGTCATCCGGCAGGTCGTAGTTGAATACATGGGTCACGGCCGGAATGTGCAGGCCGCGGGCCGCCACGTCGGTGGCGATCAGCAGTTCCAGCTGGCCGTTGGTGAACTGTTCGAGGATCTTCACCCGCTTGCGCTGGGGCACATCGCCGGTGAGCATGCCCACGCGATGACCATCGGCCACCAGATGGGCGTAGATGTTCTCCGATTCATGCTTGGTGTTGGCGAAGACAATCGCCTTGTCTGGCCATTCCTCTTCGATGATGGTTTGCAGCAGACGCATCTTGTCGCGCTGTGACGGATAGAACAGCTCTTCACGAATGCGGTCGCCGGTCATCTTTTCCGGCTCAATGTGCACATGACGCGGATCGTTCATGTGCTCGTAGGCCAGTTCGCGCACCTTAAGTGACAGGGTGGCGGAGAACAGCAGGTTAAGGCGGGTCGAGGGCTCCGGCATGCGTTTGAGCAGGAAGCGGATGTCCTTGATGAAGCCGAGATCGAACATGCGATCTGCTTCATCGAGGATCACCACATCGACAAAGGCTAGCGAGAAGGCGCCTTGCCGGTAGTAGTCCATCATGCGGCCGGTGGTGCCGATCAGAATGTCGCAACCGCGGTCGATCTGGGCGCGCTGGCTGTCGTAGCCTTCGCCGCCATAGACCAACGCCAGCTTCTGGTTGGTCAGCACCGCCATATGCTGGGCATCGTGATAGATCTGGATCGCCAGCTCGCGCGTCGGCGCCATCACCACCACTCGTGGCGCGGTGGCCGGACGGCCTTCGCGCTCGGGATGGTTAAGCAGGTACTGCAGCGCCGCCACCAGGAAGGCGATGGTCTTGCCGGTGCCGGTCTGGGCCTGGCCCGCGACATCGTGGCCAGCCAACGCCAACGGCAGGCTCTGGGCCTGAATGGGTGTGCAAAACTCGAAGCCTTTATC
>JAGOCY010000322.1 GCA_017998495.1 Corallincola sp. | reverse complement strand
GCCTCGACCATGGCGGCGTTATCACCCGGGTCCATGCTGCGCTTGAAATGGACCGGTAGCAGGTTGTAATAACCCTGGCGGGCGCGGTCAAAGTGGTGGCTGTTGCTACAGCCCAGGCTGCCAGCGCGGGCAATGAGCGGGTGGTGACAGAGCGGGCAGATCAGCATGGCTGGTCCGGGGTAGTGGTGGCCGCCGCAGGATAGCAGCCCTGTGCTGCCGCAGCAGCATGAGAGAAGAGCGAAGCGGGTGTCGCTGTGCGCGGTGTTCATACCCGGTAACAACCCGGGCGGCGCTGCCCCTGGTTTTCCCCTTGGGATGGCAGGCCCGCCTTGGCTACCATGGCCAGCGGTGGAACTACTCAACTCCAGAGCATAATCACAATGACCAAACATCTGTTCAAACCGGCGCTGCTGGCGCTGGCGGTTAGCCTGATCGCGGCTTGCGGCCAGGCGGACAAATCCGCGATCACCGAGTCACCGACCCCGCAGGCTCAACTGTCATCGGGGGTCGAGACGGCCAATTTCGATGCCGAGGTGGCTCACAGCCACGATTTTTATCACAGCGTCAACGGCACCTGGCTGGCCAAGACTCCGATCCCGGCCGACAAGTCCAATTACGGTGCTTTCAGCCAGCTGGCTGACGACGCCGAGCTCAATCTCAAGGCCATTCTTGAAGAGGCGGCGGCAGCCAAAATCGAGCCGGGTTCGGAGCAGGCCAAACTGGCCGCTTTCTGGAACGCCTATATGGATGAAGCGGCGATCGAGGCGCATGGGCTGGCGCCGCTGCAGCCACAGCTAAAGGCCATTGATGCTGCTACCACCCATGACGCACTGGCGGCGGTGATGGGGCAACTGTTGACCGACGGCGTTGAGATGCCGTGGATGTACTACGTCCACATTGATGCCAAACAGTCTGATCAATATGCCGTCTATCTCTATCAGGCGGGCCTTGGGTTGCCGGATCGCGATTACTATCTGGCCGATAACCCCAAATTCGTAGCGCTGCGTGCCGAGTATCAGGCCTTTATTGCCGATTACTTGGGGATGGCCGGAGTCGCTGACAGCGCCAAGGCAGCAGAGGCGGTCTATGCCCTTGAGGTGAAGCTGGCTGAGGCGCAGTGGAGCCGGGTTGAGTCGCGCGATGCCGATAAGACCTATAACGCCAAAAGCGCAGCCGAGATGGTGGCGTTGCTGGATGGCTTTTCATGGCAGGCGTTCGCTGGCAGCTCAGGTCTGGCCAAATCTGACAAGCTGATCGTGGCCCAACCAAGCTATTTTGAAGCCCTTGGTAATTTCTTTACCGCAGTGCCAGTGGCGGATTGGCAGGCCTATCTCAAGCTCCGGTTGCTCGCCAGCTATGCCGGTTATCTGCCCAAGGCGTTCAATGAGCGTCATTTCGCCTTTTTCGGTAAGGCCCTGCGTGGTGTTGAGGAGCAGCCAGCGCGCTGGAAACGGGCGGTGGCCGCTGCCGACCAGCAGGTCGGGGAACTGCTCGGCAAGATCTATGTTGAGCGTCATTTCCAACCGGAAGCCAAGGCCCGGATGGAGCAGCTGGTCACCAACCTGATCAAGGCTTATGAGGTCAGCATTAACGAACTGGAGTGGATGAGCGCCGAGACCAAGGTCAAGGCTCAGCAGAAGCTGGCCAAATTCACTCCCAAGATTGGCTATCCCAGCCAATGGAAGGATTATTCAGCCCTTGAGATCAAGGCTGATGATCTGGCCGGCAACTATCGCCGCGCTGCCAACTGGGAATATGCCCGCATGCTGGCCAAACTGGGGCAGCCGATCGATCGCAGCGAGTGGTTCATGACGCCACAAACGGTCAACGCCTACTACAGCCCCGAGGCCAACGAGATCGTGTTTCCCGCCGCTATCCTGCAGCCGCCGTTTTTTAACCTGGCGGCAGATGATGCGGTGAACTATGGCGCCATCGGCGCGGTCATCGGTCATGAAATCAGCCATGGTTTTGATGATCAGGGCAGCAAATACGATGGTGACGGCAATCTTAACAACTGGTGGACAGACGCCGACCGCGCCGCTTTTGACGCACGTGGCCAGCAGCTGGTGGAGCAGTACAACCAGTACAGCCCTCTGCCGGGCATGCATGTTAACGGCCAGCTGACTCTGGGCGAGAACATCGGTGACCTGGGTGGTCTGACCGTGGCCCTCAAGGCCTACCAGCTGTCGCTGGCCGGCAGCGACGCGCCAGTGATCGACGGTATGAGCGGTACTCAGCGCTTCTTCTTTGGCTGGTCGCAGGTGTGGCGCCGTAATTACCGTGAAGAGGAGCTGCGCAGCCGCCTCGTTACTGATCCTCACTCGCCCAGCCAGTACCGGGTGATCGGTATTGTCGCCAACATGCCGGAGTACTATGAGGCCTTCGGCGTTAAGGAGGGCGATGCCATGTACATCGCCCCCGAGAAGCGGGTCAAGATCTGGTAACCTCGGTTAGACCTCAGCCAGGGACGGGCGCTGCGGCGCCCGTTTTTTCACCTCAGGGATGGAGTAATGCATGAGGACAGCGGTGATGACAAAAGCCTTATGGATGCTGGTGCTGATCAGCCTGCTGAGCGCTTGCGTCAGCTCGGATCAGGTGATCGCCAGCGCCCGTGGTGATGCCAGTTATCTGGCTGTTGATGAAGTGCCACTGGAAGTGACGGCAGCCAGCCGTGATGGCCGCTACCTCTATATCTGCCTGCTGGCCACCAACCCCGATGGCTGGAGCCACGCCTATACCATCCGCAGCAGCGCCAGCGGTGAGGGGCTGGATGCGCTGGCTGACAGCAAGGATGGCCTGCCCCTGACCCCCGTGGTCAAAGTGGAGCGCCTCTACTCTGGCTGTCATCGGGAAGGGGTGGTAGTGCCGGTTCTGACGGTTGCGGGAGAGGCTGAGGCTCAGCTGGCGGGTGGTTTGGAAGATGGCCTGTTTGTTATCGACAGCGCGGATCAGTGGGGGTTGCTTTATCTGTCCACACTCATGACCGACAGCCAGCATGATCGCTACGCTATCGATCTGAGTGGTAGTGCCATCTATCGCCAATACGTTAACGGCAAACCATACATGTGGCTGCTGGTGCCAGTGGCGACCGCCGTGGATGCCGCAGCGGTGATGACCATGGGTATGGTGGCGATTGCCTGCGGCGACGAGCTGTGTGACGAGGCCATTGACGGCGCTCTGCAGCCGCTGACCGGGGGCGACTAGCCCCCGTTGCCCTAC
This sequence comes from Corallincola sp., assembly GCA_017998495.1. Classification (GTDB taxonomy): domain Bacteria; phylum Pseudomonadota; class Gammaproteobacteria; order Enterobacterales; family Neiellaceae; genus RGIG665. Next base: position 22 of record JAGOCY010000322.1, on the reverse strand, counting down.
GCCGCTTAGAGCAGGTGGATCT
>JAGOCY010000321.1 GCA_017998495.1 Corallincola sp. | reverse complement strand
GGAGAAACCATCAGTGGTGGTGGCATCCGGGCCAATGACGGTGACGCTCTGCACCGCCCGCGCCGAGTCACCGGTTTTGGGATTGAGAATATGGTGGTAGCGGGTGCCATCCTCGGCCACGAAGTAGCGCTCGTAATCGCCAGAGGTGGAGATGGCGACATCGGCCAGCGGCAGCACCACCGCCTCCTTGTCGTCGACGCGCGGATCTTTGACCGCCACCAACCATGGCCGGCCTCGACGGTCGCCAATCAGCCGGGTATCACCGCCGGCGGTCACCATGGCATGGGCGACCCCCAACGCTTTTAAACGGGCAATGGCGTTATCTACCGCATGGCCCTTGGCGATGCCGCCGAGATCGATCACTACCCCCGGCTGGCCAAAGCGCAATCGCGCGTTTGCGGCATCAAGCTGGACCTGATGCCAGTCGATGCGACTGGTAGCCTGCTGCAGTGCGGCGGCATCCGGACGCTGAGCGGCGCGGTAATCGTAGAGAAAGCCGGCCGAGGCGAAGGTGATATCGAAGGCGCCGTCGCTGAGGCGCGAGAACGCCAGCGAGCGGGCCAGCAACGCGCTCATCTCCGGCGAGATCGCCATCCAGCCATTGCTTGCCTCACGGTTGATGCGGGCCAGTTCGCTGCTGGCGATCCAGGGGCTCATCAGCTGATCGATGCGCACCATCTCGGCCATCACTGCGGCGATGGCGGCTTGCGCCACCTGCGGCTGTTCATGCCACAGCTCGACATGGATGCGGGTGCCCATCGCCTCGCCATCATGCTGATGCCAGGCGGCCGCCAGCGGCAGGGCCAAAAACAGGAGAGCAGCAGAGACCAGGCGCAACATCAGCGATCCGCACAGCAGGCTAGAGGCGCCCTAGTAAAGCGCCCGTCGCCCCGTTTGCCAAGCGGCCTTAATCGACCCGCGTGAAGATCAGATCCCACACCCCGTGGCCGAGGTTGATGCCGCGCTGTTCAAACTTGGTCAGCGGCCGATAGTCGGGGCGCGGCACATAGTCGCCGCTGGCCGAGGTGTTGGCGAAGCCGGGAGCGCTATTCATCACCTCCAGCATCTGTTCGGCATACTCCTGCCAGTCGGTGGCCATGTGCCAGTGGCCACCCACCAGCAGCGACTGACGCACCCGCTCGGCAAACACTGGCTGCACGATACGCCGCTTGTTGTGGCGCTTCTTGTGCCAGGGATCGGGGAAGAACAGCAGCAGCTCGCTGATCGACGCCGGCGGCAGGCAGTCGCGCAGCACCTCGACGGCGTCGTGCTCATACAGCCGCAGGTTGGTAACTCCCGCCTCGACGGCATCGGCGATGCAGCTGCCGACCCCGGCGCGATGGACCTCGATGCCGATAAAGTTCTTGTGAGGCATGGTGCGCGCCAGCTCCACCAGGGTCTTGCCCATGCCAAAGCCGATCTCCACCACCAGCGGCGCACTGCGGCCAAAGACTTGGGCCGGGTCGATCAGGCCATCGCCATGGCTGAGGCCGTACTGGCCCCAATGCTGCTCCAGCGCCTGCTCCTGACGCTTGGTCATGCGCCCTTCGCGGCGCACAAAGCTGCGCACCTTGCGCATGTGCTTGACCGGCTCGTCGCCCTGTTGCTGCTCGTTCAGCGGCTCGCTGCTCATGGTTGCTACTCCGGTTCAGGCGCCGCCAAAAGGGGCCGGCGCGTGGGGGTGGTGATTATAGGCAGTGGCAAAAAGTGAGCAACCGCGTATGCGTCTGCGCCGTAACAGTGGAGCCGCCGCCCCGCCCTGACTAGACTGGCCGCCGCCAAGATTGAGGATCAGCATGACCAACAGCACTGCTCTCGACCGTTTTGCCCCGCAACTGCTCAAGTGGTGGGATGAGCATGGACGCAAGGATCTGCCCTGGCAGCAGCAGCGCAGCCCCTATCGGGTGTGGGTGTCGGAGATCATGCTGCAGCAGACCCAGGTGGTCACCGTCATCCCCTACTTCCAGCGCTTTATGGCCCGCTTTCCCGATATCGCCACCCTGGCCACCGCGCCGCTGGATGACGTGCTCCACCTGTGGACCGGCCTTGGCTACTACGCCCGCGCCCGCAACCTGCATCGCGCCGCCCAGCAGATGGTGCGTGATCACGGCGGTCAGTTTCCTGAGCGTATTGATGAGGTCGCCGCCCTGCCCGGCATCGGCCGCTCCACCGCCGGTGCCGTGCTGTCGCTCAGCCTCGGCCAGCACCATGCGATCCTCGATGGCAACGTGCGGCGGGTGTTATCGCGCCTTATCGCCCTGCCGCTGGCCGCCCAGTCAACCGCTGGCCAGCAGCAGCTGTGGCCGCTGGCCGAACGGCTGACCCCGGCGCTGCGGGTGGCCGACTACAACCAGGCGATGATGGACTTGGGCGCCACCTGCTGCACGCCGCGCAAACCGGCCTGCGGGCGCTGCCCGCAACAGCAGATCTGCGCTGCCGCCGCCAGCGGTGAGCCCGAGCGCTGGCCGCTCAAGGTGAAAAAGGCCGCCATCCCCACCCGCCAGGTGGTGTTGCTGGTAGAGCGCGCCGGCTCGCTGGTGCGGCTGGAGCAACGCCCGGCCGCCGGCCTGTGGGGTGGGTTGTGGGGTTTTGCCGAATATGCCGATGCCAGTGCCGTGGCCGTTGATCTGGCGCTGCGCGGCATCAGCGCGCCGCTGCAGCCGCTGGCCGCCTTCCGCCACACCTTCAGCCACTTTCACCTCGAGATCCAGCCGCTGCTGCTCGACCACCCACAGGCCCCACCCGCCGTCGTGGCCGAGGGTGGCGCCATCTGGTATAACCTCGCCCAGCCCCAGCGCGTTGGTCTGGCCGTGCCCACCAAGCGCATCCTTCAATCTCTGGCCGAGGAGTGACCGATGGCCCGCACCATCACCTGCAGCTATCTCAATAAAGAGGCCGCCGGCCTCGACTTCCAGCTCTATCCCGGCGAGCTGGGCAAGCGCATCTTCAACGAGATCTCCAAGGAAGCCTGGGCCCTGTGGCAGGCCAAGCAGACCATGCTGATCAACGAGAAGAAGCTCAACATGATGAACGCCGACCACCGCAAGCTGGTGGAAGAGGCGATGGTCGCCTTCCTGTTCGACAAGCAGGATGTGCAGATCGACGGCTACGTGCCACCCAAGAGCTGAGCCGGCCAGCGGCGCTCAGCCAATCACCACCGGCTGACGCCGCGCCCCCCAGTTGCCCGGCCGCTCCTCAAAACGGCCGGGCAAGGGGTAACCACAATGGCGGCAGTTGCCCGC
>JAGOCY010000320.1 GCA_017998495.1 Corallincola sp. | reverse complement strand
GCGCTTAGCTTGTCGCGCGGCTGATGGGTCAACAGCAGGTAACGGTTACGCTGGCCACTCAGGGGCACCTGCTGCCGGGCTTCGCTCAGATTGGCGGCGGTGGGGGGCAGGGTGGCGCTGCCGCGCAGATACCAGTCGCTGAGGTTATTGCTGGCACTGACACTGACCTCAAGCAGGCCGTGGGTGCCTTGGCCCCAGACCAGCTCCAGCTCCTGCATCTCGCCTTCCGCCTCGGGTGGTACTTCCAGTAGCCAGCGGGCGACGGGGGGCTGGTTGTCCTGAGGCTGGCCGAGACGCACCACCAGCGCATCGCGCTCCACCGCCAGCTGCATCGGCGTATCGGCGCTGGCCGGCTGATGCAGGGGCACGGCCAGCAGTGTCAGCGTGCGCTGGCTGGCTGGCGGCTCGACATACTGGCCCGCCAGCGGTTGCAGCTGGCTATCCACCACCCGGATCTCGCCATCTCGGGCATGGGCCAGCACATGGGCATCCACCAGCAGCTGGTTGAGCTCGCCGGGCTTGATGGCGGTTAATGGCCGCAGGTAGAAGGTGGTGGCCGATGCCATCAGTGGCAACAGACCGAGGCTCAGCAATAGCCAACGCATAGTGATACCTCGCATGGATCAGATCTGGGAGCGGCGCGGCGGCGGCGCCAGATAGCCAACCGCCAGGATCAGACCGCCGACTCCCATGAAGGAGACGATGCGGGCGATGGAGCCGCTGCCGTCGAGATCAACGATAAACAGTTTGAGTACCGTAGCGGCCAGCAGCGCGGCCCCAGCCCACCACAGCGGCTGGTCGTGGCGGCGATGGCCGCTGACGGTGAGGATCAGACCACTCACTGCCCAGGTCACCGCCATTGCTGTTTGCACCCATTCGCTTTGCCACAGGTAGTGCCAGTGCCAGTAGACCTCGCCGTAGTAGTGGGCGGCGGAAAAGATCTCGCCGTGAATGGCGATAAACAGCACGGCGGCGACTGCACCAATCAGCCGAGGCTTGGCCAGCGGCCAGTGATGATGGACAGTGCGCAGCAGCACCAGCCCGCCGCTGACAAATAGCAGGGTTTTGAGGTTCAGCAGCGGCAGCCAGGCCAGCGGCTCAGCCGCGCCCGGCTCAGCCACCAGCGCCAGCAGTACCCCGGCCAGCAGCAGGAGCGGCAGGCCCAGAGCTTTGGGACAGAGCTCCGCGCTGGTCATGGGCCAGGGCTGGCCTCGCAGTAGCAACAACAGCAGGCCAACCGCGCAGATCCAGACGGCGGTGATATGCCAGAGATCGGCATAGGCGTTGAGGGCATCAGCGCTACGCCACAGCAGGTCTGTTATCACCAGCATCTGCAGCCATAGCGCGGCGGTGATCAGCCAGCTGGCGGCCGCCAGGGGCGCCGCGCGCAGGCGGTAGAGGGTGAACCAGCCGATCAGCGAGATTAGGGTCCAGCCCAGCGCCAGTTCGCCCAGAGCATGGCTGCCGCTGCCGAGCAGACGCATCAGCCCCCACAGCAGTGCCAGCCATAGCCAGGCCTGCAGCAGCGGCCAGTGGCGCCACAGCAGGGCGCCGCCGCAGAGCAGGACGGCGGTCAGCGGCCAGCTGATGGCCAGGCTGATGCCACGCTGGTCGGCATCATGGAGTAGGGCAGCAAATAGCCACAGGCTGCCCCACAGCAGCATCATCACCGAGCCCAACAGCACCAGTTGCAGGGCCTTGGCACCAAACACCTCACGCTGGCGCCACAGCAGTGCGCCAGCCAGCAGCGCTGGCAGCGCTAGCATCAGGGCGGTGGCCACGGCGCTGTTGGCCAGATACCAACCGCTCTGCCAGTCCAAGCCGTGGCGGCTGACCAGCGCCCCGGCCGCCACTTGCAGCAGCAGGCCAAAAACCGTGGCCAGTCGCCGTTGCTGGCGCAGACCGAGCCACACCAGCCCCAGCCCCTCCAGTGCCCAGGCGGCCGAGGCGATGCTGCCATCGATGGCCAAGGGGATGGCAAGGGTGGCAAAGAGCACGCCGAGGGCCAGATCGATCTCGCGCAGCAACAGCATTTGTGGGCTCTGCTCGCGCCGCCATAGCCAGGCTAGCCCGAGGTAACAGCAGGCCACCAGTAGCGCCGACAGCGACAGCGCATAAGGGGTATCGCCCAGCACTTTGGCCTGCCAGACGCTGGTCAGGATCGGGGTGATGAACAGCAGCCCGGTATCGAATGAGGCCTGCTGGCGGTGGCGCCAGGGGTAGACATGGCCAATGGCCACAAAGTAGAGGAAGGCGGCGATGATGAAAGGCTCAACCGCCCACAGCTCAGCCGGGCTGTAGTTGAAGTAACCCCAGGCGCCGCCGATGCCGAAGGTCATCACCAAGGCCAGGCGGTTGAGGAAGGGCCAGGGGCGGAACCAGCAGATGGCCAGCACCGAGGCGTTGAGCACGCAATACCAGCTGAACAGACCGACAAAATTGTTGTTGCCGCTGCTGGTCAGCAGCGGCGCCACAAAGCCGCCGAGCAGCGCCAGCACCGCCAGTGACTGACTGTTCTGCAACAGCGCCAGCGCGGTGCCGCCTGCGACTATGGTCAGCATCAGTGGCAATGCTGTGCCTTTGTCGATCAGTTCGTATTGGCTGGCGGCGAACAGCAGCAGATAGAGCAGGGAGATCGCCACCCCTTCAATGATTTCGGCATACCCCGGCCGTCGCCGATGCAGGCGAAAGCCCCAGATCAGGGCGGCGGTAGCGCCGAGGGCGATCAGGGTGAGGCGGGTTTCCATGGCCAGATCGCTGTGCTCAGCGGCCAGCTTGACCAGAAAGGCGGTGCCGATAAAAAAGATGATGGCGCCGATCTTGGCCATCCAGTTGCCATCAAACAGCCAGTGCCACCACTCGCCGATCTTGCGCGCCAGTAACCCCTCAAACGCACTGGCGGCTGCGGGTTGTAGCCAGGCATCGGCGGCGGCCGGACTGCGGCTATCGCTGGCGGTGGGCGCCGCCGGCTGCGGCGCTGGCCGCAGTGGCTCGGGCTCAGGGGCGGTGGCTGCAGCCTGGCTGATGCTGGCCGTGGAGACCGGCACTGGCTGCTCGCTGCCAACCTGGGTATCAGCGCCACTGGCCGCTGATGTTTCCTGCGCTTGCGGCTGCGGCTGCGCGATGGCGCTGGCCGGGTTGGCGTAAACCGCCCCCTGCTGTTGCCAACGCTCGAGGCGCTTGAGTCGCTCCTCCAGCCGCTGCATCAGCTCACTCAGTTGCTGATGACGATTACGGGCTTTGATCGCCA
>JAGOCY010000319.1 GCA_017998495.1 Corallincola sp. | reverse complement strand
GTGGCCAGCAGAACATGTTCGATGGCCTGCAAAACGCCGTCGCCCTCTACAAGCCGAAGATGGTGGCCGTCTCCACCACCTGTATGGCCGAAGTGATCGGCGATGACTTGAACGCCTTTATCACCAACGCCAAGAAGCAGGGCTTTCTGGATGAGTCGATCCCGGCCCCTTACGCCCACACCCCGAGCTTTGTCGGCAGCCACTTAAACGGTTGGGATGCGATGCTCGAAGGGGTGCTGCGCACCTTCACCTTCAACCAGATGGACGGCAAACAGGTCGGCAGCAACGGCAAGATCAACCTGGTGCCTGGCTTTGAAACCTACCTCGGCAACTACAAGGTACTAGGCCGCATGCTGGCTGAGATGGGGGTCGAAACCACAATGCTCAGCGACCCGAGCAGCGTGCTCGACACCCCGGCTGACGGTGAATACCGCATGTACGCTGGCGGCACCAAGCTGGCCGATGTGGCCGATGCGCCGAACGCCATCACCACCATTCTGGTGCAGCCGTGGCAGATCACCCGTAGCGAGAAGTTCATCCGCGACACCTGGAACCACGAGATCCCGGCGTTGGCGATACCGATGGGGCTGGCAGCAACGGATGCCTTCCTGATGAAAGTCAGCGAGCTGACCGGCAAAGCCATTCCGGCGTCGCTGGCTGCCGAACGTGGCCGCCTGGTGGACATGATGGCCGACAGCCACACCTGGCTGCACGGCAAGAGCTTCAGCCTCTACGGCGACCCGGACTTCGTCATGGGGCTGACCAGCTTCCTGCTCGAAATCGGCGCCGAACCCAAGCATGTGTTCTGTCACAACGGCAGCAAGAAGTGGAAAAAAGCGATGGAGAAGATCCTCGCCGCCAGCCCCTTCGGCCAGCAGGCAGAAGTCTATGTGGGTTACGACCTGTGGCACCTGCGCTCGCTGCTGTTCACCAACAAGCCGGATTTCCTGATTGGTAACAGCTACGGCAAGTTCCTGCAGCGTGACACCCTGGCCAAGGGCAAAGCGTTTGAAGTGCCTTTGATCCGCTTGGGCTTCCCGCTGTTCGACCGCCACCACCTGCATCGCCAGACCACCTTGGGTTACGAAGGGGCTATGACCATAGTCACCACCCTGGTCAACGCCGTGCTGGAGAAGCTGGACGCCGACACCATGACCATGGGCGTGACCGACTACGCCTTCGACTTGGTGCGTTAAGCAAGGGCTTAGCCTTGCGCTAACAGCACTGCTGCGGGGGTGGCCATCGCCCCCGCGTTTTCCCTCAAGGAGTAACCACGATGGCCAACATCATCATCAGCGAGAACAGCAAAGGGCTGGTGTTTTACCTCGCCAAGAAAGATCTGGAAGAGCAGATCACCCACCTCGAATTCAACAGCGCCGACCGCTGGGGCGGCGTTATCGAACTGGGCGATGGCAGCCGCTACGTAATCGACATCCTCGACGCCAAGCCGCGCCTGCCCATTTCGCTGCGCGCCCGCCGCGAAAGCGAAACCGCCTGATCTGAACTTAAGCCGCCGGAGGCCGCCATGACCGAGCTGCATGCACCAGAACCCCGCCAACTCGATCCACAACTGGCACTGGCGATCGCCGCCGCAGCCCGCCAGCTGCCCGACCTCACCCCGGCCCAGCTGGTGGAGATCCTGCTGCGGATCAGCAACGGCGAACTTACGGCCACAGCGTTGGCAAGCCTCACCCCGAAAAGCCTGCGCAAAGCGGGGGGCGATCTGCTCAATGACGCCGACGGCGGCAGCCTGCGCGCGGCCCTTGAGCTGCTGCAGGGCGAAGCCCTGGCCAGCATCGACAGCCCCGAGGTGAGCAGCGCCAAACTGAGCGGCCAGACCCTGTGGGTGGCCTGCACCAGCAACAGTGGCGAGCTGATCGACGGCCACTTCGGCAGCTGCCTGCGCATCCTTATCTATGAAGTGGGGGCCAGTGGCTGGGCGCTGCGCAAGGTGCTGCCCACCCTGGCCTGTGGCCACGGCGAAGCGCGTAGCCTGGCATTGCTGGAGCTGATCAAAGGCTGCCAGCTACTCATTACCCTCTCCATCGGCGGCCCCGCCGCGGCCCGGGTGACCAACAACAACATCCACCCGTTGCGGGTGAAGCAGGCTGAGCCCGCTGCCATCAGCCTGAGCCGCTTGCAGCAGGTGGTGGGCGGCAACCCGCCGCCATGGCTGGCCAAGATCCTTGGCCGCAACGCCGCCCCCGCCCCATGGCAGGCGGAAGCCGGCGACTGGTCGGCCACCAAAGCCGATTCGACTCATATCGGATCCGCCACCAAAGGTGACGGGTTGGCCCGCGCCGGTAACGCCTGTGGCTGCGGCGGCCACCACCACGCCCAAGCCCTTACCCAAGCGGCGGCATTTGTCGCCAGCGCCCATGCGGCGGTTAGTGGTGAGCCGGTCAGCAGTGAACTGGCCCAAACCGCTGGTTGCGGCTGTGGCGGCAACGGTGAAGGCGGTTGCCAGTGTGGTGGCAAAGGCGATGGCAGCAGCCATGACTGCGGCTGCGAAGGCAAAGGCGCCGGCCATCAGGCGGCCGCCCATGGTGCCACTGCCGGCGGCTGTCATGGTGGTGGTCATGGGCATGAGCATAAACGTGGGGGTTGTGGCTGCCACTAACGGGCGTAGTGGCCACGCCTTGCTGCAGATGGCGAGGCTGCCCGCCTCGCGCTGGGCAACTGTGAATGCGGCTGACGCCGCAGGTAATAAGACAAATCGCGTCGCGATTTGTATAAGAGCGCCGACCGGCCGGCGCTGGCCGGGAACTGGATGCCGCTGCTCGGCAAATGCGGCTGCGCCGCAGCGGAGCGAGGCTACCCGCCTCGCGCTGGGGCAGAGGGGCGTATCGCCACGCCCCTCTGCACACCCGGGCGCCCCGATAGAGCAGCGCCATTGACGCTAATGGCCTGTTCCGGTGCCGCTGTCAGGCCGCTCGACGGCACTTCCCTGTGCCGAGCTCGCTCTCGGCGGCATCCTGTCGCTTCGACCTGCCAGCAGCACCAAGGTTGGCGCGGACTGATGGCTGGTAGTGGCGCTGCTCAGACGGGGACGTAAAGGTAACAGCTATACAGCTGTGCTGCTTAGCTGACCACGCCCCTGTTCAGATGCGATCACTCGCATTTTTTCCTTACCTGATTACCCATGTTGTGCAGCCACGCCTATGCTGTATGTACATACAGCCTCGGGCGGAGAGCACAGCCATGACCAAGAACAAGGTTCAGTATCAGAAGGGATTGAGCATAAACGGTTTTTTGA
>JAGOCY010000318.1 GCA_017998495.1 Corallincola sp. | reverse complement strand
GTGTGAAAGGTGCTGATGGTCAGGCCACGGGCTTCGGCCTTGCCCAGCACCTTGGCCACCCGCTCTTTCATCTCGCGCGCGGCTTTGTTGGTGAAGGTGACGGCGACGATCTGGCGCGCCGGCAGGCCGCACTGCTGTACCAGATGGGCGATCTTGGTGATGATGACGCGGGTCTTGCCGCTGCCGGCGCCGGCCAGTACCAGGCACGGGCCGGTGACATAGTCCACCGCTTCACGCTGCTGGGGGTTTAACGACATCGGCTGCTCCTCACTGGGCTGGCCATTGTAGCTGCGCCAATGGTCAACGCCAGCAGCGCAGTGGGCTGCTATTTCCATTAGCTCTGTATGGCTTTGGCGACGATAATGGCCGCCCTTTTGGCAGCCCCGGAACCGCCATGACTCTCAGCGACCTGATGACCCGCAGCGGAGGCCAGTGCGAACTGTGCGCCGCCACTGACCAGCTTGCCCCCTTCACCGTTAGCGGCGGTCCGGCTGATGCCGAGATCCTGCTGTGTGGCAGCTGCCACAGTCAGCTGACCAATCCGGCCAGCATCAATGCTGACCATTTCCAGTGCCTGACCGGCAGCATGTGGAGCCCGGTGCCGGCGGTGCAGGTGCAGGCCTGGCGCCTGCTGCACTTTCTTAAGGCTGAGAGTTGGGCCAGCGATCTGCTCGACATGCTCTATCTGGAGCCTGAGCAGCTGGCCTGGGCGGAAGCGGGCGTGATCCAGGCGGAGAGCGATGACAGCGTGCCGACCAAGGATTGCCACGGCACCACCCTGGCGGTGGGCGACACCGTCACCGTGATCAAGGACTTGCCGGTTAAAGGCTCGAGCATGGTGATCAAGCGCGGCACCCATGTACGCGGCATCAATCTCACCACTAACCCCGAACATATCGAGGGGCGGGTGGATGGCCAGCAGGTGGTGATCATCAGCGCTTACTGCAAGAAGGTCTGAGGCGCTCGCTAGCGCGATTCGAGGCTGATGTCGCGCAGCTCCAGCAGTTCGCTGGTGATGGCATGCAGGGTACCGCACAGCCGCAGATAGCGGGCGCGCGGCGCCCGGCTGTGAGCCGGTACCACGATGGCCACTTCGGCACCCTGCCATTCGACACTGTAGAGGCCGGTCTGCGGCTCGTAATTGAGCGGATAGACGCGGCTGCAGTAGGGGGTGCTGAGTTGGGCCAGGCGCTCCACATAAGCGGTGGCCGCTTCGTCGCTACGGGGCGGCAGAGCCTCAAGCAGGGTCTTGAGGGCGGCAGGTTGGGGGTCCGCCTCCCATACAAACAGCTCGGCATCGCCTTCACCACCGCTGTCATGGATGGTCAGCACTGTGCCATCGGCGAGGGCATGGCTGCTGACCAGCGGTTGATCCGTTTCCGCCACCAGCACCCGGGTTAGCTGCCCTTGTGGTAGCTGGAGCACGGCCGGTGGGTAACCGCTGATGGTCAGCAGCAGCTGATCTCGACCCAGCGGCGCCACCTGCAGTTGCGGCTGCGCGACCAGCGCGGGCAGATCCAGATTGAGCTCACCTTGCCGTTGGCCGTCCAGGCCGTAGAGGGTCAACTGCAGCTGCTGTGGCTGGTACTGCACCAGATAGTCGCCATGGGCCAGGGTGACTGCGGCGGCGGGCAGCCGGTGGCTGGTGCCGAGGATGCTCACCTGCTGAGCGTCGCCGGCCAGCAGCAGGTCGTGGCGGCTGCTCTGCTGCTCAGCCACTGAGGGCGGCAGCTGCTGGCTGGTGATCAGCCCTTCGCCGGTGAGGCTGAACAGCAGCTGCGGGCCGCCGTCCACGGGTTGCAGCAACCCCTGCCCGAGTTGCCAGCTGATGGTGGCAAAACGTGCCGCCTGGCCTGCGGGCAGGTCAACGGCGGTGGCCGCACGGCGCTGTCCGCTGGCCAGATCCCACAGCTCCAGCCGCTGTTGCTGGGGCAGGTAGAGCAGGGCGCTGTGGCCATGGGGAGCAACAGCCACGGCTACCTGAGGGCCACTCTGCGGCGCCTCTATCACCAAGGGCTCGCCGCCACTGGCGTTGATCAGCTGTAGATCATTGGCATTGCGCAGCACCAGTAGCGCCCCTTCGGCCACAGGCTCGGCCGCGCTGGCGCCGGTTATCACCCGCCAGTCGTGGCCCGCCGGGCGACTGAGGGTGGTGGGGGCGAGTGGCTGCCAGTCCGGCAGCTGCCAACGCCACAGCAGCGGACTGTCGCTACGCCAGGCGTAAGCCGTGGTTGTGGTTAGGGCGAGCTGCACCGGCTCACCGGGCAACGGCAGGCTGAGCAGGCGGCGGCTGTCGCGATCGTAAACCACCAGCAGATCGGGGGCGCTGAGCACCGCAAAGCGCGGGTTGCCGAGGCTGTGCCAGCGCAACTGGGGATGGCTGGCGACATTGAGATAGCGGCTGCTGCGGGGTACGACATTGTTGTGGTAGAGAAAACGCAGCGGCAGACGCAAGCCGGTGCTGACCGGTTGCGGCTGCCACTGGGGATCGTCCGCCCAGTTGGCCTGCAGCAGCGCCAGCCGCTCGCGGGCGGCGATGATCAGACGCTCGTCACTGCTGGCGCTGACGGCAGCGCTCAGCAGCAGCGCGGCGCGCGTCCAGTCACGGCTGTGCAGGGCGATCTCGGCCAGCAGTAGCAGGGCTTCCGCATGAGGTTGCGGTTGCGCCAGCAGCGGCGCCAGCGCCTGGCGGGCGATCACCAGATCATTGGCGCTCAGGGCGCGCCAGCTGTTGCCTGCGGCCAGTTGCTCGGCAGCGGGCAGGGCGGCCAGCCGCTCTTCGCGCAGTGGTCCATCGGCATCGGGCAGGGGATTGAGGCTGGCGATAGGAGGGGCAGCCAGTTCGGCGAGTGCAGGGGGCTGCGCCGCCCACGCCCAGCCACCCAGCATCAGGCCGGACAGCAGTAACGGGATCTGGTGATAGCGGCTGACGGCCGTCAACATGGCAGCGGGTCCCCCTTGGCGACGCGCAGAATACGCGGCGATATCCCCAGCAGCAAGGGGCGGCTGGCGCAAAATCAGTCAGTCTTGATGTGCCTTGCGTCTGGGGCCAAAGGCAGGCAGCATCGGCCCCCTGTTGCAGCTGCCGGGTGAGTGGCGATGAGCCCAGTTGATGGTGACCAGACAACCCCGTTTGCCGGCCTGACGCCGGATCTGATGCTGGATGCAGTGGACAGCCTGGGGCTGCGTAGCGATGGCCGGCTGCTGGCGCTCAACAGCTACGAAAATCGGGTTTACCTGCTGTGGATGGCCGAGG